>JAUZEI010000625.1 GCA_030839105.1 Actinomycetota bacterium | reverse complement strand
AGGTTGCAGTTGACGACGAAGATCAGGTTGTCGAGCCGCTCCCGCGCCGCGAGATCGAGCGCGGCCGTTGCCTCGGGTTCGTCGAGCTCACCGTCACCGACGAAGCACCAGACGCGCGTGTTCGACGTATCGACGATCTTGCGGTTGTAGAGGTACCGGTTGAAGCGAGCCTGGTACACCGCGTTCAGCGGGCCGAGACCCATCGAGACCGTCGGGTACTCCCAGAACGTCGGGAGCCGGCGCGGGTGCGGGTACGACGGCAGGCCGCGCCCGGACGTCTCGCGGCGGAAGTGGTCGAGCTGGTCCTCGGTCAGGCGTCCCTCGAGAAAGGCGCGGGCGTAGATGCCCGGCGCCGCGTGACCCTGGAAGTAGATCTGGTCGCCGAAGCCGCCGTCGCCCTTGCCGCGGAAGAAGTGGTTGTACCCGACCTCGTACAGCGACGCCGCCGACGCGTAGGTCGAGAGGTGACCGCCCAACCCCTCGAAGCGATGATTGGCGCGGTCGACCATGGCCACCGCGTTCCAACGTACGAACGCCCGGATGCGACGCTCGATGTCCTCGTTACCGGGGAACCATGGCTCCTGCTCGGGCGGGATCGAGTTGATGTAGTCGGTCGTGACCATCGCGGGCACGAACGCGCCCTTCTCGCGGGCGCGCTCCATGAGGCGCGCGAGGAGGTAGTGCGCCCGCGACCTGCCCTTGACGTCGATGACCGCGTCGAGCGACTCCAGCCATTCATTCGTCTCTTGGGGATCGACGTCGGGGAGCTGATGAATCGAACCGTCGCTGAACATGTGTCTCCGTCCCTCGAACGGAGCATCGGCCGTTCCGACCGGATGCGTGAACCGTCTGAGCAAGCCGCCTGCGTGACGCGTCGGCGGCGACCCGTTTCCCCATGCAGGCTACGACCGGCTCCGGAGCATCCGGTGCCAGGGCGCGCGCCGATGGTGCGTCGTGTCGAGCCGCTATTTCGTCAGCTCCACGAGGTATCCACCCTCGAGCCTGACCGGAGGACCGGCGGCTCCGGGCGGTAGGGCGGCGACGAGGTCGGCGGCGGTCTGGTCGTCGTAACGTCCGGCGCCGTTGCGGTCGACGGCCGGGATCGCGGTCGCGGGCGAGACATCGCCGACGAGCTTCGTCCGCAGGACGACGTAACGCACCCGCAACTGGTGCGCGAGCGCGAGCGCGTCCGGTGCCGGGAAGTGGTTGAGGACGGCGGCCTCGGTGTCGAATCCTTTCGGCTGGAATCCCGAGTAGCCGTTGACCCGGGGATCGTGGTCGCCGAGCGCGAGTAACTGGCGCGGCGCCTCTCCGTAGACCCAGGGCAGCCCGCTCTTGGCGGAACTGATCGGGAGCTCGAGGACGACGCCGGTCGGACGGGCCCGCAGCGCGGTGTCGACTCCCCCGTCGTCGGCAGTCGTCGGGACCCGCACGAACACGAGCGCGATCGAGCACTCGGCGACCACGGCGGCCGCCAGCGCGATCGCGACGATCGCGCGCGAGCGACTCCGGAACCTGCCCAGCAGCGCGTCGATACCGACCGCGGCCAACAGCGCCAACGCGAGCTGCAGGGCGAGCTCGAGGCGTGAGACGGCTCTCATCCCGGCAAAGCCGGGCACGAAGCGCCGGAAAAGCTTGAACGGCAGATAGATGCGATGGCCGTCGAACCGGACCCAGTCGCCGAGGGACAACACGGTGCCGAAAAGACCCGCGCATGTGACGAGCAGCAATTCGAGGACCCGCCGCGGTCTCTTCGCTCGCCGTCGCAGCCCGCGTCCCACGAGCACGACGCCGAGCCCCGCGAACGCGATCGTGACGAGCCCGGGAAACAGGCGGTTCTCGATCCCGCGACTCTCGGGCCGCGAATCGCGCGGTATCACCGGCAGATGGTCCAGCACGTAGTTGTGCGGCGCGGTGGCCAGGAAGTCGGCGGCATGCACCGCATTGGCCGCGACGAAATGGCGGCGGAACTCGGGTTGTTCCTGCAGCTGCACGTACTTCAGGCTGAAGGGCGCAATCAGTACCACGGCGATCGCCGCCGCGGTCGTCAGCGCGCGCAGGTACGGTCTGCGGGTCCCCGGTCGGTGACCGAGCACGAGCCCGCCCGCGACGAGTGCGAGCACGAGTCCCATGAGCGCGCCGAAGTAGCTGGCGGTCAGCGTCAGTGCGACGGAGCCGAGTCCGAGAGCCACGGCGCGCGCAGACGACGGACGGTCGAAGAGGCGTAGGAGCAGAAGCAGCACCAGCGGTACCAGCGCGCCCCCGACGACGAGTTGGAAATGTTGGTGGTGGATGAGCCGGCCGACCGCATAGGTATAGGTGAGGGCCGAGACGAATGCCGCTCCCCAATGCCGTACGAATCGCATCGCCAGTCGGTAGACGCACCACGACGAGAGCACCCACGCGCCGAGATAGATGACGTTGAGCGCAAGCACGTCGCCGAGGAAGGGGCGGAGAAGCCAGTGCACGAACGCGACCGGCAGCATCGTGTCGCTGTACGCGAGAACGTTGCGCGCCGGGAAGAAGATGGGCGGGTTCCAGAGCGCGCTCCAACCGTGCGGTAGCCCGATCTCGACGCGCCGGATGATCCAGAGGTTCAGCAGCGAGTCACCGGAATCGCCCGCGACATACGTCCGGAGGCGGCTGACGTTGGGGAATGTCAACCCGATCGCGATAGCGAGGAAGAGCCCGAGCAGTATCAGTGCGTGCGGTGCCCGCTCGCCGGCGGTGGGCTCGGGACTGTCGCCGTCCCCTTCGTCCTCGTCGACCACCGGCCGCTCCGACACGGGCGGCGCCCCGTTGAGCACCGGCCGACGCTATACGCGGCCGGTGCTCGCCAGGTGGCACTTCGGGTGGGCGCGGAGGGATTCGAACCCCCGACCCCCTGCGCGTCATGCAGGTGCTCTGCCAACTGAGCCACGCGCCCGAGAGCGCGCCAGGATAGCGCGACGGTTACGGTTCTTCGGATGGGACTGCTGAACGGACATCGAGGCGTCGTGACCGGCGGAGGCTCGGGCATCGGCGCCGAGACGTGCCGCCGCATGGCCGCCGAAGGGGCGCGGGTCGCGGTCTTCGACGTGAACGGCGACAGCGCCGACGCGGTGGCAAAAGAGATCGATGGACTTTCGTACACGGTCGACGTCACCGACTTCGACGCGGTTGCTGCGGCAATGACCGATGCATCCGAGCGGATGCGCGGCCTCACGCTGCTCTACAACAACGCCGGCGGCAGCACGCTCTCACCGATTCATGATTTCGACGTCGCGGAATGGCGTCGCATCGTCGAGCTCAATCTCACCGGCGTGTTCCACGGCTTCAAGGCGGGCGCGCCACTCATCCTCGCGAGCGGCGGCGGCTCGATCGTCTCGACCGCGTCGATCTCGGGCACGCGCCCGGCCGCCGGTGAGGCGCCCTATTCGGCGGCCAAGGCTGCGGTCGTCGCGTTGACCGCGAGTGCTGCCCTCGAATACGCGCCGTCGATCAGGGTCAACGCCGTGTCGCCCGGGATGATCCGTACGCCGTTGACGGAGCTGTTGCTCGACGACCGCGGCATCGGTCTCGAGAGCCGGGAGCAGGCCAAGACCCCGCTCGACCGGATCGGCACGCCCGGCGACATCGCCGACGTCGTCGTCTTCTTGTGCTCCGACCTTGCCCGGTTCGTCACCGGCCAGAACATCGTGGCCGACGGCGGGATGACCTTGCACGGATCGGGCGTCGACGGCGTGCTCGACGTGGTCACCGAACTCCTGTCCGATCGCTGACCGCGCCCTTACCTGGCCATCACAATTCCGGGCGACATTGACGCCATGAGATTCACAAAGACCATCGCATCCGCTTCAGTCGCCGCCGTTCTCGGGCTCGGGGGAATCTCCGTGGCCGGGGCCGCCTCGACCGGTAGCTCGTCCCCTTCGACCAACGCCGCGTCGTCGCCGACCGGGCCCAGGCCGGCCACCACCGACACGCCGGCCGCCAAGAAGACCGACCGTGCCACTCGCCGCCGCCACGTGATTCGTCGAGCCGTCGTCACGTCGGCCAAGACGATCGGCATCAAGCCACTTGCGTTGGCGAAGGAGTTGCGGGCCGGCAAGACGATCGCGCAGGTCGCGACCGCCCACGGCGTGCAACCGCAGAAGGTTATCGACGCCTTGAAGACCGCCGCGACCGCGAAGATCGAGAAGGCCAAGGCCGCGGGCAAGATCACGCCGGAACGCGCCACCAAGCTCGAGGCACGCCTCGACAAGATCGTGCCGAAGTTCGTCAACGAGTGGCACCTCAAGACGAAGCAGGCCGACGCGGGCTGACCCACCTACCCATCTACAGCAGCCCCACCTACAGCAGTAACGTCTCCATCTACATTTCGTCGTGCACGTGCGCCCGGGGAACCCGGGCGCACGGCGCGTTCGGGAGAGCGGTCGAGATATGTCGACGGCTACCTGTCGATGCGCCGGTCGTCGAGGCTCTCGCGGGCGTCTTCCATCAGCGAAACGACCTTGCCCGGGAACGCGCCGCGTTCGCTGAGCACCCGAGACCACGTCATCGCAGTTCGGGCGCGAAGTGCCGGCGCCCGAAGTTGCTCGCACACGACGATGGCCTGCTCGAAGTACTCGTCCACCGTCGCGCCGGCTACGCCCGGTGCCCCGGCGGCGGCGACTCCTGCTGCGAACGCGCGCGGCGCGATCCCCCAGGTCCCGTTGAACGCGACCCGGTCGCGGAACGACGCGAGGTGAGCGAGGACCACGCGGGCGACGCGTGCCTCTCCCAGGAGGAACGAGGCCTCCGCGGCCGCGACCATCAAGCCCGCCCAGTTCAAGCCGAGCGGCACGTCGGCGAAGTCTTGCTGCGCGGCGCGGACGAGCAGCGCGGCGGCCTCCCCGTGCGCGCGATCGACGTTCGCGAGGGCGCGGGACAACAGCACCGAACGGCTCGGATCTACCGTGTTCGGCCGCATCTGTAACAACGGGAGGAGCTCTTCGAAGCGGGCCTGCTGCCACCGGATGCAACCGATCTGCATCGACGGGCCCATCGCCGCGTTCGCGATCCCGTTTGCTTTCCCGATCTCGATGGCGCTCAGGGCGAGACGCTCGGCTTCGTCGAGATCACCGTCGAGCCCGGTCCGCCAGACGCGAATGCACTCCACGTTGTACGTGAGGACCGGAACGTCGGCATCGACTCCCAGACTGAAAGCCACGTCGAGGTAGTCGTCCGCCTCGTCTCTCAGTCCCGCTTCGATCGCGGCGGACGCCGACGCGCTGAGCGCGAAGAACAGCTGCACGGAATCATGAGCGGCGTCTGCAATCTCGACCACCGTGCGCATATAGCGGCGTCGTTCCTCGAGATTGTGCGGCGTGCACGTCGCGTGGAAGTGACGCATCAATACCTCGGGCAGGACCGAAGGATCGTTCGCTCGTCCCGCCTCGGTGCGCGCCCGCTCGGCGAGGGTCCGGGCCCGTCTCCAGTCCGACGAGAACATGAGCTCGGTCGCGATCCGGGCGAGCAGCCGCGCCCGGAGGGCCGGGTCGTTTACCCGATTCGCACCAGTGCTGAGGACGTCGATGCGCTCGGTGTGCGAGAGCGCCGG
>JAUZEI010000593.1 GCA_030839105.1 Actinomycetota bacterium | reverse complement strand
GACCTACGGGTCCTGGGTGCTGGTCGAGCGACCGTTCCTGCGCTGGAAGGATCGGCTCGAAGTGACCGACCGCGATCGTGAGAAGCCCGCCAAGAGGACGAAGGCGTCGTCTCGGGACGCGTCGTTTCGCCACGTCGCGCTGCCGGCTCCCGACTGATCACCGGAAGTGCGCGGCGCGCGGGCCGCCGCGGAGCGGTTACGGGTTCTGGGGACACAGCTCCTTCTCCGCCTCGCTGGGCACCTCCGAGAACCGCAGGCTCGTAAGGCGTGGCGACGAGCTCATGTTGCGGAAGAAGTCGGTGATCCCCAGCGAACCGGACGTCGCCTCGAACACATCGGCCAGTCCGTCGCATCGGAGGGCTTGACGGGCCTGATCGAGCATCGGCCCCTGCACTTCCGTGAAACGGGCGATCATCCACGCTTGAGGGAGCACCTTCTCGTGCCCGGGGCGTCCCCGTTTGCCGATTCGTATTCGGGAACCGAGTGGGTCGGCGAGCCCCAACGTGTCGATGACATAGACGTCGGTCGGAGCGAGATAGCCGGCGACTCCGACCGATCCGCCTTGAATCGCGGCCGCCTGCTTGACGGACGCGGCGAGAGGTATCTGTTCTGAGAAAAGTGCGAGGACCCGGTCGCCGTTGGCAGCGAGCACACGCGCTTGCTTACCTCTTCGGTAACCGTTGATCCTCCGGAAGTCGTCGACGGTAACCGGGTGTTCGACGCGTGTGTTCGTCTGCCAGAACCGCCGCTCGTCGGTGATCGTGCGCGTCGGGAACGGGCCCCGCAGGGAGAGCGCGCAGATCGCGGCCCAGCCGACAATTGTCGCGATTGCGACGCGGTACCACGCGCGGAACTCGAGGACCGATACGGGGAGGAGCGCGGCAAACGTTGCTGGGAGGAGAAGGCGCGCGTGCATGAAGTCGCCCCCGACTCTCACGACATAGAGGGCGCTCAACAATGCGCCTGCGATCGGAGCAATGACGATCGCAAGGCGCCGGACGTCTCGGGTCCGTGCGGCGCGGGCGATGACGACTGCCACGACGACCGCGACGACGAGCAGCGGGAACCACAGCCAGTACGGCCCCGCGTAGTTCTCTACATACCGCCAGCCCTGCCCCCAGTTGGCGAGTCCGCTCTCTTTCGCGAGCGCCGTGTTGGGGACGAGCGTCGCGTAATAGCCCATGCGAAAAATCTCACTTGCGACCGGCAACGCGAAAATGGCCAGCGCTGCCTGCGCGCGCCCCGTCCAATCCCGGCCCGGATCGATGACAAGCGCCGCGACGATGAAAACAACGGTGAAAACGGCGAAGTCGGGTCGGACGAGAGGGCCGAGCCCGATCACGATGCAGAGCCACAACGGTGGTCGCGTCCGCTCGTCGGATGGGGAGACGACGGATTGCTCATAGCGCCGCGCGAGACCCCAGAAGCAGCGGCCCAGCCACCCGAAGCTCAAGCCGGTCTCAAGTCCCGACGTCGCGTAGTCCCACATCGGCGGCAGCGCGACGAGCAGCAACGCGCCGAAGGGAACGACGAGCGCATCGGGTGCCGTCGCCTTCACTACGAGCCACGCTCCTCGTTGCGCGAGCACCACACCGGCGGCGGTGAACCCGATGCCGAGGAACACGGCTTCCCATTCGAGACGTAGCGGTACCAATGTATGAACCACGAACAAGATCATGAGCCACACCGGGCTCGTGCCCGCTTCGACTCGCTCTCCCGGGTTGAAGACCGGGCCATGCCGGCCCGAATCTGTTTCACGACGCGAAGTCGATGAACGCGTCGTCACCGATCCATCGGTGCTGCCACGCCATGACGACCAGAATCGCGACCGGCGCGATCAAGAGCAACGTCTGGAGAATTGGCGAGCGCTCTCGTCGCGTCTCTCGAGATGCGCTCAAACGGGAACCTCTCGTTCTGGTAGCTGCCGCACTCGATGATGGGTACCGGCTGCACTGCGCAAATGATCTCTCGAGTCACCGACGCGTCGAACGGGTGCTGCAGCGTCGGAACGCCCTTCCAACGGTTCGACAAGAAGGTCTGTTACTTCGCCGCCCACAATCGATTCAGATGTCAGCCGGGCTGCCGTGATCGCGGTCGCAGGCGGTTCGTTCACCTTGTTTCACCGTGCCGTTGGCAAACCCGCCGATCGCAGCGAACGGCCCGCATGGGTTCGGGCGGATCCAGACGTGGACCATCGGTGTCGTCAACCGTTTCACGAACGGCGGGGGACAACTCCCGTCCGGCCGGGCGGGACGATGAAACGACGGCACCGGGGACCGGTCGAAGCACAACACCGTGTGGATGTGGAACTGCGTGAGCGGCCCACCGAGATCGGGGGTGTTCGACAGGGTGTAGGTCGCCGGCAGAATGAACATCGCGGCCTCGAGGATCCGCCGGCCGTCGGGTTGGACCTTGTAGACCAGCGACTCCGGACGGGTCGCGTCGAGCACCTTCCCGTCGTTGATCCAATCCCAGTGCACGAAGTGTTCGCTGCCCGTGAACCGGTCACCGATCGACGCGAACCCGTCGCGTTTCGCTTGCGCGACGTCGGACCACCGCTGGATTTCGACGATCGTCGACCGCAGCAACGCCTCGGCGCGATGTTGCTCATCGGGCGTGACGCCGGGAGCACCGGACAGATCAACCTTGTCCGGATCGAGGGTGCCATCCGCTTTGACCGCCAGCGGACGGGCGCTCTGCGCTGAGGATGACGACGACGAGCACGCCCCGAGCGCGATGCACACGAGCGCGCACAAACCGTAGAGCGGTACCCCGCGCGACATGACCACCACCGTACCCAGAGCGAGCGAGCGAGCAAGCAGCACGATTTCGAGGCGTCGGGGAGCGATGCCCGAAGTAACCTCTCCAGCGCCCGGCCGCCGGGCCGCCCGACCGCGTCGGCTCTACCGAACCGTCTACCTCAGCCTGAGGACACACGTCGACGGTGTCTCAGAAGACGAGTGGCGTGACGTCGGCGAAATGGTTGATGCGGCGGAGGGCACCGCGGCAACTCTCGGCGCCGCGTACTGCGCGGCGGCGTCACGACCCGTCGCTACGACGAACTCGTGGTCTCGACTGATCGATGCTCACGGTCGCTGCCGCGAGTCGAGCGATCTGGCACGTGCGTCAACGTTCTGCGCCGCCACACGTCAGATATGCGGCCGCGCTCCATTCGACCTGCAGAGGCGCCACGGAGGATGAGGCCCACGGACGGTGGAGCTTGTCTACGGTCCCGCCGTCGTCGTGGTATCGGGCACCGTGGTGGTCGTGTCCGGCACGGTGGTGGTGGTGTCCGGCACGGTGGTGGTGGTGTCCGGCACGGTGGTGGTCGTGTCCGGCACGGTGGTGGTCGTGTCCGGCACCGTGGTGGTCGAAGTCGAGGTGGTCGTTATGCCCGGGTCGGGGAATCGGGCGTCGAGCGCGGCGGCGACAA
>JAUZEI010000552.1 GCA_030839105.1 Actinomycetota bacterium | reverse complement strand
TCGCGATCGTGTTCTCGTCGATCAGCTTCGCCATCTCCGCCACGTCGGCCTGCATGGTGACCGGATCGACCGGAGCCCGCCGGCACTCCACCGCGAGCAGGTGGCACGCCTTGTCGAAGGCAGGGTGCGCGGTCTCGGGCTTGACGAAGTTGGGGCGGTCGATCCCGCGCGTCTGTTGCGCGAACTCGCGGTACGCGAGGACGGCGTGCAGGATGCTGCCACTCCCGCCCGAGGTGACGAGCCCGACGGGCTCGCCGTCGGTGACCGCGTCGGCGTGGAGCATGTCGAGGGTCATGGCGATGATCTCGCCCTCGAACTTCGTCATGCTCGGGCAGATGTCTCGCTGCAGCGCGTTGACGTGCGCGAAGAGCTCGAACGCCCGGCCGAGGAATTCGTAGTGCGTGTGGTCGCCGCAGTACATCGTGCCCGAGCACTTGCCCGTTTCCCAGGCCTTGTCCTCGCTGTGCGCGAAGCCCTCGAGCTCGGCGATGATCGAGTCGCGTGATCGACCTTCGGAAGGCATACCTCGCAGTACGTCGTAGGTGGTGGCGTAGGGATACGACGAGCTCATGACAATGCCTCACTGATCGGGAGAAGGGCAGCGTACGCAGCCTCGAACTGTCCGTGCCGATCCGCGAACAGGCTGCGGTTCGCGGGTTCGGGGTCGAAGCGACGCGCGCCGGTACTGGGTTCCCGGTCGAGATCGTTGAGCGACCACGCGCCCGAGCGTTGGAATGCGAGCAGTGCCGTGGCCCGGGCGATGGCGACGTCGGGTGCGGCGGGCGCGACCACGGGTCGATCGAGCACGTCGGCGAGGACCTGGCACCACGCCGCCGAACGGGCCGCGCCGCCGACCAGCGCGATCTCGTCGATCGAGTTGCCGGTGAAGGTCTCGACCGGTGCGAGCAACGCCCGCAGATTGTGTGCGACACCTTCGGCGACGGCGCGTACCAGGTCGGGGCGCGTCGTATCGAGCGACATGTTGACGAAGCCGCCCCGCATCGCGCTTCCACTCTGCGGCGCGCTCGCGCCCGCGAGCCACGGCAGGAACATCACGCCTCCCGCGCCGGCCCGAGTGGCGCGCAAGGTGTCGTCGAGCCGGGCGAAGGGATCGCTTGCTCCATGGTCGCCGAGATCGTCGACCGCGTAGACGAACTCGCGCAGGACATGTTCCAGCACCTTGCCACCCAGACCGTTCTCGGCGCAGACGACATAGCGATTCGGGAAGGGCGCGGGCATCGAGAAGATCTGGTGATCGAGGTCGACCCGAAATGCACCGACCTCGTCGACCAGCACGCTCGTCGTGCCGATCGATATGCCGGCCCGGCCCTGCGCAAAGGCGCCGGTCGCCACCGCGGCCGTCGCGGTGTCGTTCGTGCCTGCATACACAGTCGCCGTTTCCGGGATACCGAGGTCACCGGCGATGTCGGGCCGCAGTGTGCCGACCATGGCGTCGATCGCGACGAGCGGCGGAAGTCGCGTCGTGTCGACCCCGGCGAGTCGCACGAGTTCGGCGTCGTACGCGGGCGGGTCGAGTGAACGGTTGTCCGAGAGTTGGAACATGAACGTGCTGTGTTGCGTCGCCGTGATCCGGCCGGTCAGACGCGCGGTGACGTAATCCATCGACTCGACGTAGGCCGCAGTGCGCTCGTGCACATCGGGTCGATCCTGTTGCACGTAGAGGATGTGTGCGAGCGACAGCCCACCCCCGACCGGCGGTATGCCGTGGCGTTCGACGAACGTCATGAACGAGTCGGGCGCGCGCGCCATGATCTCGAAGGCGTGGTCGGTGCCCCGCGTGTCCTGCCACATCAGCATGGGCATCAGCGGCCGGGCGTCCGCGTCGATCGGGACGATCGACGAGTACTGGGTGCAGACGCCGATCGTCGTGGTGGCGGCGGCTTGGTCCGGGTGGGCCGTGGTCACCTCCCGGACTGCGTCGCCGAGCGAGCGCCAGGTGGCGTCGGCGTCCTGCTCGGCGATGTCGCCTGCCCGGTGCATCGGCAGGGTCCGCTGGGCGCCGGCGACGGTCGAGCCGTCGTCGCGCACGAGCGCGACCTTCACGTTGGTGGTGCCGACGTCGATTCCCAGCGCGTTCGCCATCTCCGGAATCATGCCGGGCCCGGCCGACGGCGGAGCGACGGTCGTGGAACACCCGGGGATGCGAACAGTTCGGCTGTCTAACCATTTGGTATCCTGGCCCGAAGATGACGTACTCCGCCTCCGACCTTCCGCGCGCCGCCCGGGCGCTGAGCCTCGCCGCACGGTCGCTCGAGCGGGCGGCCGCCGTACGCGATCTCACCCTCGCCCAGTTCCGGATCCTCGCCCTGATCGCGGCGGGAGACGAGCGTTCCACCCTGCTGGCGGAGCGCCTCGCGGTGGCCAAGCCCACGATCACCGCGGTCGTCGACGGATTGGTCGAACGCGGCTTCGTCGCCCGGGAGGCCGTTGTCGGCGACCGGAGGTCGATCCGAGTCGTGCTGACCCCCGCCGGCGTCGCCGCGTTGCGGGCCGCCGAGGACGAGATGGCCGAGACGCTCGGCCGCATCTTCGAGCACGCCCGCAAACGCGACGCCCTGCTCGACGCGCTGCTCGATCTCGACGACGCGCTCGCGTTGCGCATGGAGGCCCGGCTGCGGGGCGGGGTCGCGACATGAGCGAAGGCAAGGCGAAGAAGCAGGGTTGGATCCGGCGTCTCGTCGGATACATGGCGCCGCACAAGAAGAACGCGTACATCGCGTTCGGCGTTGCCATCGGTGGCCAACTCATCCAGTCGCTGCTGCCGGTCGTCCAAAAGGTCGTCATCGACGACGTCATCACCAAGCACGACAAGCCGCTCGCGCCGTGGCTCACGCTGATGATCGCCATGGGCGTCCTCACGTTCGTGTTCGCGTACAACCGCCGGTTCCGTGGCGGGCGCATCGCGCTCGACGTTCAGCACGATCTGCGCACGGCGATCTTCCGCCAACTGCAGCGTCTCGACTTCGCCCGACACGACGAGATGTCGACGGGACAGCTCGTGAGCCGCGCGTCGTCCGACGTCGCGTTGGTCCAGGGATTCCTGCAGTTCCTGCCCATCGGCGTGGCGAACATGCTGCTTTTCGTTGTGTCGCTCACGGTCATGTTCATCCTGTCGGTACCGCTCGCGCTGGTGATGCTCGCGGTGGCGCCGCTGCTGCTCATCACCGCCATGAAGTTGCGGACGTCGGTGTTCCCCGCGAGCTGGGACGCGCAGCAGAAGGCAGGCGATGTCGCGAACGTGGTGGAAGAGGACGTCACCGGCGTTCGGGTCGTCAAGGGCTTCGGTCAGGAAGCGCGTGAGCTCCAGCGCCTGTCGGATCGGTCGGAGCTGATGTTCGCGTCGCGCGTGCGGCTGGTGAACATCCAAGCCCGGTTGCAGCCCGCGATGCAGACGATCCCCGCGTTCGGTCAGGTCGCGGTGCTCGCCCTCGGCGGCTGGCTCGCCCTGCACCACCACATCACGCTCGGCACCTTCTTCGCCTTCGCGTCGTACATGCTCTTGATCGCGCCGCCGGTGCGGCAGCTGGCCGCGATCCTGACCGTCGGCCAGCTCGCCCGCGCCGGCGCCGAGCGCATCTACGACCTGCTCGACTCCACCCCGCACGTGCAGGATCGGCCCGGTGCCGTGGAGCTCCATGTCGAGCGCGGCGCGATCGACTTCGACCACGTGACGTTCGGGTACACATCGACCGAACCGGTACTGCGCGACTTCAACCTGAACGTGGCGGCCGGAGAGACGGTCGCGCTCGTCGGTGGGTCAGGTTCGGGCAAGTCGACGGTCGGCCTCTTGCTCCCGCGCTTCTACGACGTGCACTCCGGGACCATTTCGATCGACGGTGTCGACGTGCGCGACGCGACCTTGCAGTCGTTGCGCGGCAGCATCGGCGTGGTGTTCGAGGACTCCTTCCTCTTCTCCGACTCGATCACCGAGAACATCGCGTTCGGGCGACCCGACGCGACGAAGGAAGAGGTCGAGACCGCCGCGCGTGCGGCCGAGGCGCACGAATTCATCATGCAGCTCCCGCGCGGCTACGAGACGGTCGTGGGGGAGCAGGGTCTCACGTTGTCCGGCGGTCAACGTCAACGCGTCGCCCTCGCGCGCGCGTTGCTCTCCGATCCCGAGATCCTGTTGCTCGACGACGCGACCTCGTCGGTTGACGCCCGGATCGAGGAGGAGATCCACGCCACCCTGCGCCGGATCTCCGCCCATCGCACCACGATCCTCATCGCGCACCGGCGTTCGACGTTGTCACTCGCCGACCGGATCATCGTGGTCGACCAGGGCCGGGTCGTCGACGCGGGCACCAACGAAGAGCTGACCGCGCGTTGCCGCCTCTACCGGCTCTTGCTCTCGGGTCCGGGTGACGACGCCGAGGGCATCGACGCCGTCGAGGAAGACGTCATCGACGACACGCGCGTCGACGGCATCACGCCGTCGGCGTGGCGCGGCCTCGACCACGATGAGCTGCGGGGCGCCTTGATCGCCGATCGCACCCGTACCACGAGCCCCGCCGCGATGCGTTTCGGTGGCCCGGGCGGCGGTGGAGGCGGTGGCGCCGGCGGTGGCGCGGCATGGGGCGGCGCGCTCGCGCCGACGCCTGAGTTGCTCGCTCAGGTCGACGCGCTGGAGCCGGCCGACGCCGATCCGAAGATCGATGTCGCATTCGAGGCGCGTCCCGCGCCCGATTTCACCTTCCTCGGCTTCCTCCGCCGGTACCGCGCCTGGTTGTTCGTCGGGATGTTCCTCGTCGCGCTCGACGCGGTGTGCACCCTGGCGGGTCCGCTGCTCGTGAAGTACGGACTCGACCACGGCGTCGCGAAGAACGTCCCCCGGGAGCTCTGGATCGCGACGTTCGTGTTCTTCGTGATCACACTCTTCGACTGGTGGGTGATGTGGGCGGAGGCCCGCGTCATGGGGCGCATCTCGGAACGGTTGCTGCACGCGCTCCGCATCAAGGTGTTCGCCCATCTGCAACGCCTAGGCGTCGACTATTACGAGAACGAGATGGCGGGCCGGATCATGACCCGCATGACCACCGACATCGACGCGCTGTCCCAGCTCCTGCAGAACGG
>JAUZEI010000546.1 GCA_030839105.1 Actinomycetota bacterium | reverse complement strand
CCCCCTTCTCAAGATCGACATCGAGGGCGCGGAGTACGAGGTGCTGTACGAGGCGGAGCGGCTCGCGGTCATTGCGAACATTCGCGGCGAGTTCCACGAGAACGCATACCTCGTGTCGAACGGCTATTCCATCGACGGCCTCGGCGACTACTGCGACGATCTCGTCGGCGCAGGCAGAACACGCTTCACGCGTTGCTACATGCCCGACGTATGAAGGGAGCCCGTCGCTAGGCGTCGTGTTGGTGGATCATCTCGGGTAGTCGCACCGCGGCGATCGACGTGGCGAGCGCGACGGCGGCCGACAGCACGAAGGCAAGGGTGAGCGCCGATCCGATCGTCCACTCGAGCGTCGCGCCTGCCGCGAGTATCGCGCCCGCGACGCCCGTGCCGAGCGCGACGCCGAGGGTGTCGCACAGTTGCAGCGCGGCCGTCGCCGCGCCCTCGGACCCCACGGCCGCTTCGTCGAGCACGACGAGTGACAGCGGCGCGTAGGAGATGCCCATCCCGAGTCCGGCGACGCCCCACGCGTGTTTGGCGACCGGGCTCGGGACGACCGATTCCGCGACCGCGATCATCAGCCCGATTCCGCACGCGATGAGAAACATGCCGACCCGCACGAATACTTGCGGCCCGAGTCGCCGTACCCGGCGTTCCTGTACCCAGGAGCCAGTGGTCCACGTGAGCGTCGCGGCGGTGAGCGCGATGCCGCCGAGCGCGATGCTCGAGTGGCGCACCGACGTGACCGTGTACGAGACGTAGGCGTCGGTGCCGAAGAACGCGAACGTCGCGAGCCCGCGCAGCGCGACCGCGGCGGGAAGCCCGGGCGCGAGGCGCAGCGTGCCGGTGGGAACGAGCCGGGTGAAGGCTCGCGCCCCGACGATGCCACCCGCGACCAGGAGAATCGGAGTGGCGAGCACGGAGTGCGCCGACGCGCCCGCCAGTACCAGCGCGGCACCGGCAACGAGGGTCAGCGCCTCGATCCGGCGGTCGGCCGGCTCGCCGCCGCCGGGCGCTCCCAGGGTGACTAGCGCGCGCGTCGTCATGATCGCGGCAAGCGCTACCAGTGGCAGCAGTCCGAGGAACACCCACCGCCAGCCGAAGGCCTCGGCAATCGCGCCGCTGATCGCAGGGCCGATCAAGCCGGGCAGCACCCACGCGCTCGACAACACTGCGAACATCCGCGGTTGCAGCGCCTTGGGATACGACCGTCCGATGGCGATGTACGCAACCGCGGGGAGGGCACCCGCGCCGACACCTTGTACCGCACGGGCCGCGACCAGCGCGACCATGTTCGGCGCGAGTCCGGCCCCGAGCAGCCCGAGTGCGAACAAGGCGAGTCCGGCGAGGAACGGTCGGGCGGGACCTTTGCGGTCCGCCTCGTAGCCCGCGGCCACCACGCCGAGCAGGTTTCCGAGGAAGAATGCGCTGAACACCCACCCGATCAGGTTGATGTCCTTCAGGTCGTCATCGATCACCTTCAGGATGGTCGCGATCGCGAGGCCCTCGAAGCCGACGAGCGTGACGGTGAAGACGAGACCGGTGGTGAGCGCGCGCCGGCCGGGTGTCCACACTCCACCCGGGGTCGTCGTCGGTTCGCGCACGCGCCCATCGTTCTAATCGCTGCCCGGACACTCGTCGCAAAGAGCGTCCCGGGGACCGGGCGATCCGACCAAGCCAACGGACCGATTCCGGCCGGGCGGCGGCGGCGTCGGCTTCGGCGCCTCCCATCACCTCAAGTCGCGGTGGCGAACCGTGTACGTAGGTCCCGCGCGACGGGCGCCGCGAGCTCTTCGCGGAGTCGCTCGAGCGGCATTGGCCGGGCCATGAGATAGCCCTGCACCGCGTCGAAGCCGATGGCGCGCAGCGCTTCGAATTGTCGCGTCGACTCGACGCCCTCGGCGACGACATCAAGGTCGAGCCGGCCCGCCATCGCGACGATCGAACGCAGGATCTCGCGGCCCGATCGGCGCTCGAATTGCGCGGTCAATGTGCTGTCGACCTTCAGCTCGCTCCACGGAAATTCCGCGAGGCTTTCGAACGTCGAAAAGCCTGTGCCGAAGTCGTCGAGTGACCAACGGATGCCGTACTCGGAGAGACGCCGGAAGTGCGCGCGCAGGAGCTCGGTGTCCTCGAGCACCAGCGACTCCGTCACCTCCAGACATAGCCGCGCCGCCGGTAGGCGCGCCTCGGTCAGCGCGCCGAGAACAGTGTCCGTGAAGGCCGCGTCCCGGAGCTGCGCGACCGAGACGTTCACCGATATCCGAGGACCGCGCGCCGGGTCCGGAGTGAGGTTGGCGGCCGCCCGGCACGCCTCGCGCAGCACATGTCCGCCGAGGGGCGCGATGAGGCCGTGGCGCTCGGCGATGGGCACGAAGACCGACGGGCAGACGTCGCCACGCGTCGCGTGATGCCAGCGGGCGAGCGCCTCGATTCCGATGACCCGCAGCGATCCCGACAGGTATTGCGGCTGGTACGCCACCCGCAGATCCCGGCCGGCGATCGCGGCTGCGAGGTCGGACGACAGCTCGAGCTCGTCGCAGGCCGCGTCCTCCAGTTCGGAGGTGAACCTGAGCGCCGGAACGTGGTGCTCGAGCGCGGCGCGGGCTGAGGCCTCGGCCTCCGTCAACAGCGTCTCCGCGTCGTCGCTGCGCACCGACACGCCGACCACGAACCCCGGCGCGAGGTGGCCGAGACCCGCGGGAACTCGCGCGGTCGCGTCGATCGCCATCCGCACCAGGTCCGGCGCGTCGGCTCGAGTCGCCCCGAGCTCACACGGACCGGCGAGCACGAACGAGGCCGGCCCGAGCACTCCGACGAAGTCGAGGCCCTCCAGCATCCGAGCCGACTGCTCCAACCGGTCGCCGAGCTCGTGGGAGGTCGCGGTGCCCGCCCGGCCGACGAGTGGCAGCTGGCGAAATTCGACGACCGCGCACACCACTTCGGTGTCGCTCGCGAACATCGATTCGATCTCGGCGACGATCCCCGCCCGCGGCGGACAGGCGCCGCTCGCATGCATCCGCCGGTGCGTCGCGCACACCGTGGCGACGTGGATCCGCAGGTCGTTGACCCGGAACGGTTTGACGAGATACGCCAGCGCGCCGCGTGCGAGGGCCTCCTGCGCGACGTCGAGGTCGTCGCTGCCGGAGATCACCGTCGCCGCGGTGTCCGGCCACCGGTAGCGCACCTGGTCGAGCAGCGCGAGGCCCGACTCGCCCCGCAGTGTCACGTCGATGAGGACCAGGTCGAACGCGCTTGCGTCGAGCAGACGGGCCGCCGACTGGAGGTCGTGCGCGACCTCGCAGGTGGCCATGCCCTCGAGGGTCCAGCATGCGACCCGGCAGAGATCGGGGTCGTCGTCGACAACGAGGATCCGCAGGCCGGTCATGCGCTCGACTCCGCGACGGGCCGTTCCGCCCGTTCCCGCCGCTCGAGGAGTTCGGCGCGCAGGGCGGCGAAGAGTTGGATGTTCGTGAACGGCTTGCGCACGACCCGGACGGAGCTCGGGAGATCCGCATCGTCGTCGGCGCGGGCCCGGGGCGCGTAGCCCGACATCGCCAGGATTCGCATTTCGGGGTCGCTCTCCCGGAGGCGACCGATGAGCGCGCGCCCCGACATGCCCGGCATCACCAGGTCCGTGAGGACGAGATCGAACGACGACCGTTCAATCATCTGGAGCGCCTCCGCGCCGGCCGGCGCGGGCGTGACGTCGAAGCCGCGGCGCTCGAGCGTGCGCGTCAGCGCGGCCCGCACCGCGCCGTCGTCTTCCACCAACAGGATCCGGACGCCCGTGCCGTCGATGTCGTCGTCCGCCATCTCGGAGGCGCGCCCGGTCGCGGCATCGGTGGAGCGCGGGAACGCGATCTCGAACGTGGTGCCCTGCGCCGGTTGCGAGAACACGCGGATGTCCGCGCCGACCGAATCGGCGATGGTCCGTACCGTCGCCAAACCGAGGCCGGTGCCCTTCCCCGGATCCTTCGTCGTCACGAACGGGTCGAAGATCCGGTCGCGCACCTCCGGATCGATGCCGGTGCCGGTGTCGGTGACGCTCAGGATCACGAGGCCGGCGGACTGCGCGCCGGCCGCGCCGTCCGGCTTGCGGGTGTCGGGCTCGTTCCGAACGGCGATCCACAGCACGCCGCCCTCGGGCATCGCGTCGCGCGCGTTGAGCGCCAGATTGACGATCACCTGCTCGAGGTGCGTCGGGTCGGCGAACACCCGGCATGCTTCCGGCGGGGTGGTCAGCTGGAGCTGGACGTCCGCGCTGAGCGTCCGGCGGAGTAGTGACTCGATCCCGACCACGACCTCCGCGAGGTCGACCGACTTCGGTTCCGTCCGATCGCGGTGCGCGAAGGTGAGGAGCTGACGCGTGAGAGCGGCACCGCGCTGCGCGGCCCGCTCGATCTCCTGGCGGTACTCCTCGGGTCGGCCGTCCGGGACCTCGCCCGACAACAATTCCGCCGACGCCTGGATGGCCGCCAACAGGTTGTTGAAGTCGTGTGCCACGCCACCCGCAAGCCTTCCGACGGACTCCAGGCGTTGCGACCGTCGTAACGCCTCCTGGAGCTCCGCCGCGCGCAGTTGGTTGTCCCACTCCTCGGTGACATCACTCACGAGACCGAGCAACGTGCGCGGCGCGTCGTCGGGCGCGTGCAACCGCGAGAACCGCAGTCGGACGAACCGGTCGCGACCCCCGGCGTCGCGCATGCGCAACGTCGTCTCGAGGATCTGATCGCCCTGCAGCTCGCGCAACCGGTCGAACTGCGCACACGCGTCGGCGCGGTCGTCGGGATGTACGAGTTGGAGCAAACCGTCGGCCGCGTCCAGCTCACTCACGCGATGTCCGAGGAGAACCTCGCGATTGAGGATCTCGCAGTTCCCTTGCTCGACGTGCAGGAGCGCGATCGCGTCCGGCGAATCGCGCAGCATCGCCTCAAATCGTGCTTGCGCGGCCCGAAGC
>JAUZEI010000544.1 GCA_030839105.1 Actinomycetota bacterium | reverse complement strand
CTCATTCCCGCTCTGTTTTCCGGCGGGCTGCCTGCCCAGGCAAATTTCTGGCAGATGTTCGCGTTGAGCGGCGCCATCCTGCTCTCCGCTCACCTCGTGCTGAACCTCGCCCTCACCTTCGTACGGGCCGAACGTTCTCGTACCCGGCACCAGCAACTCGTGAGCCTGCTCAGCGCCCCGATGCCCGAGCGACCCGGAATGCGACTGATCGACCACGAGGCCCCGGTCGCCTACTGTCTTCCCGGGACGACGCGGTCGGTGACGGTGCTCTCGGCCGGCCTCGTCGATCTTCTCGACGAGGAACAGCTGCGGGCAGTGATCTCCCACGAGAACGCCCACGCGACGCAACGACACCACCTCGTGCTGATGGCCTTCCGCGCCTGGCGCGCGTCCCTCCCCTGGTTCCCGATCGCGACTCGAGCGCTCGTGGCAGTGACTACTCTCGTCGAGATGCTCGCCGATGACCGGGCCAGGCGCGACGTCTCCGACGAGACGCTCGCGCGATCCATCGCTCTCGTCGCGTCGGCATCCGGCGGCGAGCGGTCGCCGACCGGTCCGTCGTCGATCCTGGAGACGTCGAGGAACGCCCTAGCCGCGGACGGTGAGTCGGCGCACCGACGGATAGCGCGGCTCCTCGACCGTTCGCCGGCTCTGCCTGTGCGCTCGAGGGTGTTCGTTGCGTTGTGTGGATTCGCCCTGCTCGCCGTGCCGACGGCTCTCGTTCTCGCACCGGTGTTCAACTAGGGCCGGCGTGTAACTAGGGCCGGTGTTCAACTAGAGCCGGTGTTCAACTTGAGCCGGCTCACGCTTGGTCGAGCCGGTTAGAGCCGGTTCGATGCCCGGCGCGGCAGCTCGTCCCACAGGGAGTCGGTCTGCTCGATGGTCTGCTCGATGGTGCCGTTGCTGTCGATCACCACATCGGCGATCGCGAGCCGCTCGGTGTCGGTCGCTTGCGAATTCAGCCGGTGAACTGCCTCCTCGCGGCTGAGCCCGCGAAGCTCGACGAGGCGGCGGATCCGCGTCTCGGGGCTCGCGTTGACAACCACCACAAGGTCGAACCGGTGATAGTCGGGGTAACCCAGCGCCTCGACGAGCAGCGGAACGTCGTACACGACAATGGCGTCGGGGTCCGCGGCTGCCGCCTCGTCGAAGATGCGGGAGCTGAGCGTACGGATCGCCGGATGGGTGATGGCGTTGAGGGCGAGCCGTGCCTCTGCGTCGTCGAAGATGACGGCGCCGAGCGCCGCCCGGTCGAGCGATCCGTCGGGCGCAATCACCCCGTGCCCGAACCGCTCGGCGATCGCGGCGAGGCCCGCAGTCCCCGGTGCGACGACGTCGCGGGCGAGCTGATCGGCATCCACCCGCACCGCTCCCCGCTCTTCGAGCCGCTTCGCAACCACTGATTTCCCGGAGGCGATTCCGCCAGTGAGCCCGATGAGATACACGTGAGCAATGCTACCGGTGTCACCTCGTCAGGCCCCTCGGCTCGGGTACGGCATCGCCGCCGTCTCGGGACCGTTTGCATTACTCCCGCTCGCCCGGCGCGGTCGCTTCTGCGCCGCAAGCCCCGGACGGTCACCTCTCCGCCCGCAAGCCCCCTTCCGCTTGGCCGTCCCCGTCAACCGAAAACGCAGGAGAATCACCACCAAGAGCAGGAAAACCCGCGGAATTCGCCCGTCCAATGGTGAATGTCCTGCGTTTTCGGTCACGCGCCCGGATGCGGCGGTCCGGATGCGGCGGCGCGGATGCGACGGGGCGCGCGGCGGGCGGATGATGCCGGGATAACGACGAAACGGCCGGCCCCGCGAGGGGCCGACCGTTTCGAAAGGACTTGCTTAGGAGTTCGAGCTCAGCTTCTCGCGAAGTGCCGCGAGTGCCTCGTCGTCCGCGAGGGTTCCCGAAGAGTCGGAGTCGCTCGAGAACGAGGAGCCGGCGGATACGGGAACGTCGCTGATGTTCTCATCGGCGGTCGCAACCTGCTTCTTGTGGGCCTCCCAGCGAGCCTGGGCCGCAGCGTAGTCCTGCTCCCACTTCTCGCGCTGGGCCTCGAAGCCCTCTTTCCACTCGTTGGTCTCGGGGTCGAAGCCATCCGGGTACTTGTAGTTGCCCTGCTCGTCGTACTCGGTGAGCATTCCGTACAGCGCCGGGTCGAACTCGGTGCCGTCGGGGTCGACGCCCTCGTTCGCCTGCTTCAGCGAGAGGGAGATGCGACGACGCTCGAGGTCGATGTCGATGACCTTGACGAAGACCTCGTCGCCGACCGAGACGACCTGCTCGGCGAGCTCGACGTGCTTGCCGGAGAGCTCCGAGATGTGAACGAGACCCTCGATGCCCTCGGCGACGCGAACGAACGCACCGAACGGAACGAGCTTGGTGACCTTACCCGGTGCGACCTGGCCGATGGCGTGGGTGCGGGCGAAGACCTGCCACGGGTCCTCCTGCGTCGCCTTGAGCGACAGCGAGACGCGCTCGCGCTCGAGGTCGACCTCGAGGATCTCGACGGTGACCTCCTGGCCAACCTCGACAACCTCTGAGGCGTGCTCGATGTGCTTCCAGGACAGCTCGGAAACGTGGACGAGACCGTCGACGCCGCCGAGGTCGACGAACGCACCGAAGTTGACGATCGACGAGACGACTCCCTTGCGAACCTGGCCCTTTGCGAGGTTGTTGAGGAAGGTCGTGCGGCTCTCGGACTGTGTCTGCTCGAGCAGCGCGCGGCGGCTCAGAACGACGTTGTTGCGGTTCTTGTCGAGCTCGAGGATCTTGGCCTCGATCTCCTGGCCGAGGTACGGCGTGAGGTCCCGAACGCGGCGCAGCTCGATGAGCGAGGCCGGGAGGAACCCGCGGAGTCCGATGTCGACGATGAGGCCACCCTTGACGACCTCGATGACCGATCCAGTGACGACGCCGTCGGCATCCTTGATCTTCTCCACATCGCCCCACGCACGCTCGTACTGAGCCCGCTTCTTGGAGAGAATGAGGCGGCCTTCTTTGTCTTCCTTCTGGAGGACCAGCGCCTCGACGCTGTCGCCGACCTGGACGACCTCGGACGGGTCGACATCGTGCTTGATGGAAAGTTCACG
>JAUZEI010000515.1 GCA_030839105.1 Actinomycetota bacterium | reverse complement strand
AGGACCTTGCACGTATCTCGGCCCGTTCCCGGACCCACCAGCGCAATCGACGTCTGGTCCCGGCGGAATGCACGGGTCGTAGCCTGGCGTGCAGTTCCGCGCCGGCTGTGTCGTCGGTGGGACGGTTGTCGGTGGGACGGTTGTGGGTGGGACGGTTGTCGGTGCGACGGTTGCCGCTGGCAGGGTAGTAGTCGCTTTTGGCCTGGCCTTGGGCTCAGACGTCACCGACGCCCTTTTGACAACGGTCGTAGCGGCGGAGGCCCACGGTAAGGATGAGGTGGAAACTTTTGCGGACGAGCCGCAAGCTGCGAGCGCCAACAGCGCAACTACCGACGTACCTGCACCTATGCGCCAACTGATGCTGCTCTGCATAATGGTCCCGCCCCGGGTTCTTCTTGGACTGCGTCGATACAACGTTGCCTTCCATCGGCCAACTTCGAGCGTTCGTGAGTCCCTCTCCGCGCGCCGACCCGTCACGTTGGTGGGTTCTGACCGCAGGCGCGACAGGACCAAGCTAAGTCGCAATTGTCGATCATTCGGTTGTCGCGCGGTGGGACTGGGCGTCGAGTGTGGGTGGACGACAGAGACTTATTCTTGATCGTGAGGCGCGAGGGAAGTCACGGCCGCCGGCTCGTTCCGACAGGCGCAATACTTTGAGCGCTTCGTGTTACCAACGCACGACTGGAGAAAGCTGCCCGGTCGGGATTCGGCGCGTCACGCTGGGCCGCTCGCTCGCTATCGATATCGCGAATACATTCTGCAGCGGGCGCCGCAGCTCGCGTAGGACTTGGTCGCCACTCTTGTTGATGAGTGAGCTTCGACTGAGTTGTACGGTCGTGTGCTCGACTGCCACCAGCGCATAGAACTAGTGAATTGAGAGGTTCGTCTGATGCAGCCCTGCTGACTTCAGCTAGAGCGCGATTGTGCGAGGAGCATTGGGTGGACGGGGCCACTGCCGTTTTGGCGGAGGAGGGCGGCGATCGTCGTTGCAGTCCAGGCGGAATCGACGAGGTCGTCGATGAGTAGGACGGGGCCTTCGGCCACTGGGTCCTTGATCGAAAACGCGTCCTTTACGTTCGCGCACTGTTGGGCGCTGTTACTCATCTCTCGTTGCGGCTTCGTCTCGCGAGACTTCGTCACCACGGGGACGAACGGCAGGCGTAGGCGGGCGGCGACGCGTTCGGCGAGGTCGTGCACGAGTGCTGGCGCGCGTAGGGACGGGACGGATGTGACCCACTCTGGCTCGGGGTCGAAGGTCTGCTTCGCGATCAAATCCGCCAGAGCCCACGCCAACTGATCGGAGTACTTGCCGGCCTCCCTTTGCTCCTTCACCTGCGTGCCCCAGCCGCCGTCGGCGTAGTGCGACAAGACACGGCCGAGCTCGGCGCGCTCGTCGACTGGGATCTTCTTGCCGTCAGGCCACTGTTTGCGGGGCTCGAGCATCAGGCTGCGACCGCGTAGGAACTTGACCGCCTCCCGAGCCAGCTCGCGGTCGATCTCAACCGGCAAGAGATGGTCGCCTACGCACCAGGAACACCTGCCGCACGGCGTGGCGCTCGGGTCGTTGAGCTCGCGCTGGAGGAACTCCATTAGGCACGAGGAACTCGAGAGGTACTCGCTCATTCGATCTTGCTCGGCGCGACGCGCCGCCGTCACGGCTTCGACCCGAGCCGCCGGGTACTCCCACTCGCGCGGTGTGCGACGCCACTTCCCGCGGTTGCGTTCGACGACGCCTTCCACCTCGAGCACCTTCAGCATGTTCTCGAGACGGGTGTGACGCATGTTGACGTCGCGCTCGATCGCCTTGGTCGTGATCCACTCGTCCTCGTCCAGGATCCCCATCACCTGCTCGGCCTCGACGCGGGGCGGGAACGCGGTGTTGATGAAGTAGTCCTGGATCTGGCGATCCTCGTGGCCGACCAGCGCGATCGCGTGCGCGTTGTCGAGTGCCCGCCCGGCCCGTCCGACTTGTTGGTAGTACGCGATCGCGGAGCCGGGCATCTGGAAGTGGATGACGAACGCAAGGTCGGGCTTGTCGTAGCCCATCCCGAGCGCCGACGTCGCCACCACGCACTTCAACTCGTTGCGCTGCAGCATCGACTCGACCTCGAGTCGTGCGTCGAGCGGATCGTCACCCGTGTACGCCCGGGCGGCAATGCCGTGCTGCGCGAGCCACGCCGCGACGCGACGCGCGTCGTCGATCGTCAGCGCGTAGACGATGCCCGTGCCCGGGAGCATCGGGATGGTTTGCGCGAGCCAGACAAGGCGTTCGGCCTGCGACGGCATGTGCAACACGTCGAGCGCCAGGCTGCGGCGATCCAGCGCGCCGCGCAGAACAAGGAGATCGTGACCGAGTTGATCGACGATGTCCTCGACAACTCGATCGTTGGCGGTCGCGGTGGTGCACAGCACCGGCACGCCGCCCGGGAGCAGGTTGAGGAAGCGGGCGATGCGGCGGTAGTCAGGCCGGAAGTCGTGGCCCCAGTCGCTGATGCAGTGCGCCTCGTCGATCACGAGCAGGCCGATGCGCGCGGCGAGGTCGGGGAGCACGGTGTCGCGGAACTGCGGGTTGGCGAACCGTTCGGGCGACACGAGCAGCAGATCGACGCGGTCGGCGTCGAGATCGGCGACGATCTTCTCCCAGTCGTCGGTGTTG
>JAUZEI010000467.1 GCA_030839105.1 Actinomycetota bacterium | reverse complement strand
CCTTCGTCGTCGAGCACCGCGCCGGGGCCGACGCGATCGACCCCGTCGACCCGCGCTCCGGCCCCACCCGGCCCGGCTGCGACGTTGAGCGGGCCGATCACCGGCGGCAACGGTGTCTCACTGTTGTCGGCAACGGCCGTCGACCTGAAGCAGGCGGCGTACACAGAGGCGGAGTACTTCGCATCGGGAAGCGCGCAGTCGTTCAAAGCCGCCGGCTCGCAGGGGACCGACGGTCGGTGGACGGTCGCGCCCGACGCGAAGGCGCCGTACCGCACGCGCATCATCGTGCGGCGGCCCACGGCCGCGCATTTCAACGGCACGGTGCTGGTCGAATGGCTCAACGTCAGCGCGGGTTCCGACACCGCACCTGATTTCTCGTCGGCGGCCAGCGAGATCACGCGTGGCGGTTTCGCGTGGGTCGGCGTATCGGCGCAGCAGATCGGCGTGTCGGGCGGGGCCGGGGTCGTCCCGGTCGCGGGATTGCCGCCGGGTGGGCTGCGCGGCAGCGACCCCGCACGCTACGGATCGCTCCGTCACCCGGGAGACAAGTACGCGCTCGACATCTTCTCGCAGATCGGGCGCGCGGTTCGCACGTCGTCCGGCCCCGCGCTCGGCGGGCTGAAGCCGGAGCGTGTCATCGCGGTGGGTGAGTCACAGTCGGCGTTCGAGCTGACGACCTACATCGACGCGATCCAGCCGACCACGCGCATCTTCGACGGCTTCTTCGTCCACAGTCGCGGGGGAGGCGCGATCCCGTTCGGCGGCGGCAACATCGCCAAGGGCATCAACGGCGGTATCCGCATCCGCGACGACATCGACGTCCCCGTGTTCCTCGTCGAGACCGAGACCGACGAGGTCGGGCTCCGTTACTTCGACGCCCGCCAGCCGGACTTCGATCATCTCCGCCTCTGGGACGTCGCGGGCGCCGCGCACGCCGACACGTTCACGGTCGGCGGGAGTCCGTACGGCATCGGGTGCAAGAGCCTCATCAACAGCGCGCCGACGCACTTCGTCATCGCCGCCGCGCTCGCCCAACTCGACAAATGGATCCGCCGCGGTACACCTCCCCCGTCGGCGCCCCGCATGGAGATCTCGCTCGTCGGCGACAGGATCGTCATTCGGCGCGACGCGCTCGGGAACGCGATCGGCGGCGTGCGGACGGCGGCTAACGACGTTCCGGTCGCCGCGCTGTCGGGAGCGGCGGGTGACGGCTCCAGCGTCTTGTGTGGTCTGTTCGGCAGCACGAAACCGTTCGACGCCGCGACTCTGGCCCGCTTGTATCCGAACCGTGCGTCGTACCTCGCGAAGGTCGACCGGGCGACCGACAAGGCGATCGCGAGCGGTTATGTGCTCCCCGCCGATCGGGCCGCCATCGTCGCGGAGGCGGCCAAGGCGAAGATCTGAGCTAGGCGACGCGGCGGATGGTCACCCGCACGTCGCTCGAACGCGACGGCGGCCCGTTGTAGACGCCTTTCAGCGGCGTCACGTCGCTGTAGTCGCGCCCGCGTGCGACGAGGACGTGTTCCTCGCCGACGGGGGCGCCGTTGGTCGGGTCGATGCGTTGCCAGGACCCCGTCCACGCTTCGAGCCACGCATGACTCTGCCCGGTCACCGCCACGTCGACGGCAGCGTCGGCGTCGGGGTGGAGGTAGCCGGATGCATACCGCGCCGGGATGCCTGCCGCCCGCAGGACCGCCAGCGCGACGTGAACAAAGTCCTGGCAAACGCCGCGACCCAGCTCGAGGGCGGACCGCGCGTTCGTCGAGACGTCGGTCGCGCCAGTCTCGTACGCGAGGCTCTCGCGGACCCACGTACTGACGGCCTCGACCGTCTCGCGTGGTGAACGGGAAGCGGAGATCGCAGCCGCGACCTCGAGGAATGGTAGGTCGAGCCGAACGCGCGGTGACTCATGGAGGTATTCGCAGAAGCGGTCGCGTACGTTTTCATCGGACAGGACCTCCCAATCTGTGTCAGTGACGTCGGGAATTGCTGCGACGGTTTCGACCAGTGAACGGGCGGCGACGATGAGCCGGTCGTGCGGCTCGTGTACGTCGAATGCGCTCACTTCGGTACCCCAATAGTCGACGTAGTGCATGACCGGAACGCTCGGCCGCACGTCGACGCGATGGTCGAGCACCATCTGCGTCGCGTCACGGACCGGGCTCATCCGCGCTTCGTTGTAGGACGCCAGTACCTCCCCTTCGTACTCGTAACTGGTGACGTGCTCGATCGAAAGACGCCAGGCCACTACGCGCTCCACCGGATGGCGAGCGCACCGTTGAAGAAACGTTTCGCAATCACGTCGTGCGCGTGCCCGCACGCGCGTTCGAGACGGGCGAGGTGCTCGGGCAGCGAGTGCTCGAGCTCGCCGACGCGGATGAACTCGAGGTCGGCGTTCGCCCGGCCCACGACCCGGCGCGGCTCACTGGCGGCGCCGTGGCGATCCGACGCGGGATCGAGATCGAACAGCACCGTCTCCGCCGCCCCGAGCGCGTGGAACACCGAACGCGGGAAGAGTCGGTCGAGCAGGAGGAATTCGAGTGCACGGGAGCCTTCGACACCGCGGCGGTAGGTGCGGAGGTACGACTCGTAGGCCGCGCAGCAGCGCAACGTCGCCACCCAGCCGGCGCTGCCCCACGCGTCGCCCAGTCGGGTCGAGAGCAGGCGCAGGGTCAGGTCGACGCGTTCGAGCGAACGGCCGAGCACGATGAACCGCCACGTGTCGTCGTGACTCATCGTCGCGTCGGCGAGACCGGAGACGATCGCGGCACGATCGCGGACCCAGCTCAGGAACCCGTGCTGCGCGTACACCGATCGGCCCCGGCGGACGTCGAGCGCAGTGTGCGTCGCGTTGATGCTCGACCACATCTCCGACGACATCGCCTCACGCGCGCCCCGCGCGTTCTCCCACATCGCTTCCA
>JAUZEI010000462.1 GCA_030839105.1 Actinomycetota bacterium | reverse complement strand
AGTGGGTCGAGCACGACGGCGACGGCAAGCTCTACTCGTTCACCGTGCTGCGGCACGCGGTGATCCCCGGGCTCGCCGACGCGCTCCCCATCGTGATCGGCGTCGTCGAGTTGCCCGACACGAACGGCTGCCGGCTGATCGGCGACATCCTGGGCTGCCCACCGGAGGTCGTGGAGATCGGCATGCCGGTCGCGCTCGAGTGGTACGACGTCGACGACGGCTCGGTTCCGTGCTTCCGACCGCGCGCCTGACCCTCGCCGACGTACTGCGCTCGTACGCGCGGACACGCGCCGACGCGTTGTGCCTCGGAGACGGCGATCGTCGGCAGTCGTGGCAGCAGACGAACGTCCGCACGAACCGCGTCGCGAACGCGTTGCGTGCGGCCGGCGTCGAACGCGGCGATCGTGTCCTGTGGCTGGGGCAGAACTCGTTTCGGCTCTACGAGCTGCTCCTCGCGTGCTCGAAGATCGGCGCGATGTTCTGTCCGGCGAACTGGCGGCAGGGACCCGACGAGCTGGCCTTCGTCATCGACGACCTCGCACCCCGGATCGTGGTGGGCCAGCACGCGGAGGTCGGCGACGCGATCGCGGCGGGCCGCGATCGCTCGTCGGCGGCCGACGCGGCGCGCTGGGTCTGGCACGACGGCGAGAACTCGGAGACGAACAATTCGGTCGGCGACAGCTACGAGTCGTTCGTCGCGGGGGCCGACGCCACCGATCCCGACCTCGACGGCACCGCCGACGACCCACTCCTGCTGGTATACACGGCCGCGTTCACCGGTCGTCCGAATGCAGCGATGCTGTCGTCGCGCGCGTTGCTCGCGCAGGGTGCGGTCATGGCGCCGTGGCAGGGCATCGACGAACACAGCGTGTTCCTGAACTCCGGCCCGCTGTTCCACATCGGGACCTTCATGCCCAACCTCTCGACGTTCGCGATGGGCGGCGCCAACGTGTTCATCGCACGTTCCGACGGTGAGGCGATGTGCAACGCGATCGCGTCGTTCGGTTGCACGAGCGGCTTCCTCGTCGGTCCGATGGTCGACGCGGTGGTCGCGGCGAACAAGGAGCTCCAGCTCGACCTGTCGACGTTCCGCGGACATCGTGGCAATCCCGACTTCGACGCGATGGTGCAACCCGACAGTTCGCGCTGGGGTCGCAACGCCGGCGGCTACGGCCAAACCGAGGTCATGGGAATGGCCACCTTCAATCTCCTCGGTACCGGCGCCGGCACGCACGGCCGCCCGTCGCCACTCGTACAGATCCGCATCGTCGACGACGACGACAACGAGGTTCCGGCGGGTGCCGTCGGGGAGATCGCCGTCCGCGGTACGACCGTGATGAACGGCTACTGGAACCGCACCGAGCTCAACGCCGAGCGCGCCCGCAACGGCTGGCACCACACCAATGACCTCGGTCGCTACGAAGTCGACGGTACGCTCTCGTTCATCGCGCCCAAGGGGCGCATGCTCAAGTCGGCGGCCGAGAACATCTATCCCGCCGAGGTCGAGAACGCGGTGCGCTCGCATCCCGCGGTGGCCGATTGCGCGGTGATCGGCGTTCCCGACGAGACGTGGGTGCAGGCGGTGAAGGCGATCGTGGTCGTCGCCGATGGCAGCCAGGTCGCGGCCGGCGAGATCATCGAGTGGTGCCGGTCCCGGATCGCCTCGTACAAGAAGCCGCGCACCGTGGAGTTCGTGGACGAGCTGCCGCGCGCAGGTTTCTTCGTCGACTACGACGAGCTCGACCGCCGGTTCGGCGGCGGCAACTACCCCGGCGGCCACACCCGCAGCGCCTGAGTTGAGCAAACGTAGACGTGTACAACACGCACGGGGTTGGCGGATTGTCTGCATCGGCGTACGGTCGATCTGGTGACCGCAGACTCACCCGATCCCGGCGCACTCAGCGACCGTGTCCACCAGGCGCAGGGCATGGTCGCGGCGCAGCTCGGCTGCTCGATGGAGGAGGCGCTCGGTCGGCTGCGCGTCCGAGCCGATGCCAACGGTCAAGCGCTGGACGAACTCGCGCTCGACGTGCTCGACGGCATCGTGCGCTTCGAGCCGTAGCCACTTTCCCGGCGCGCCACAGAACGCGGTCCGGGAGTGTGCCTCCCGTTCACCGAACCTGGGAAGCTGCTGCGAATGGCAGGAGCACGCGCGGGGAACTCGGACGGTCCGAGCGTTCTGATTCTCGCGGCCGGTGCGGGCACCCGGTTCGGCGGCCGGAAGCAGCTGGCCGCGGTCGGCGCCGCGGGGGAGGCGATCATGGACGTCATCGTCCGGCGGGCCGCCGCCACGGGCTTCGCCAAGGCGGTGATCGTCGTGGCGCCCGGGATGGTAGACGCCGTTCGCGAACGTCTCGCCGCCCGAACCGGCGTGCGGATCCCGGTTGAAGTCGTGGTGCAGCGGCCGGGGCCCGGCCGCTCGAAACCGTTGGGCACCGCGGCCGCGGTGCTCGCGGCCGAAGCCGCGATCGACGGCACGTTCGTCGTGGTCAACGGCGACGACGTGTACCCGGTCGACGCCTTTGCCCTACTCGCCGATCATCTGCGCAACGCGCCCGCCGACGAGCACGCGCTGGTCGCGTTCCGCGTCGCAAACACCTTGACCGGTGACCGCCCGGTATCGCGCGCCGCAATCGAGATCGGCGCGCACTCGCAACTCCTCGCAGTTCGCGAGGGTACGGTCGTGCGTGCTCCCGAAGGTCTGTCCTTCGAGACGGCAACGTCGATGCAGCCGTTGGCGGACGATACGCCGGTGTCGATGAACATGTGGGGGTTCCGACCTTCCGTGCTCGGCGCGTTCGCGAACGCGGTCGAAGACTTCCTCGTATCGGGCCGCCCGGGCGAGGTCTTGCTTCCCGATGTCGTCACGTCCCTCGTACGCACCGGCGCGGTGGTGCGCGTCCTCGTTTCGGAGGGAACCTGTGTCGGTGTGACGCACCCGGAAGATGTCGTCGCGGTGAGGAACGCCTTGTCGTGAATGTCGTGAGCGATATCGAGACGGTGAGACGCGTCGCCGACCTGTTCGCGATCTCGGCGCCCGCGCTCTCGGTCGTACCCTTCGGCCGCGGTCACATCAACGAGACCTTCCTCGTATCGACCGGTCCGGATGAGCATGTCGACGAGTATGTGGTGCAGCGGCTCAACCGGGTTGTGTTCGGCGAACCCGGGCCGCTCATGGACAACCTCGTTGTGGTCTCGGCGCACCTCAACGGTCGCTTCGTACCTGCACCCGTCCCGGCGCGCCCGGGCGGATGGCTGGTACATGACGGTGGGGAGGCGTGGCGCGCGTGGCATCGGGTGCCCGGCGCGGAGACGATCGATGCTGCGACCCCGCAGCAGGCGGCGTCCGCGGCGCACCTGCTCGGTCGCTTCCACGGTGCGCTCGCCGGCTTGGATCCGGCGCTCGTGCAGCAGACCTTGCCCCGGTTCCACGATCCGCAGCGCCGGCTCGCGGACCTGCGCCGGATCGTCGCCGCGGATCCGTGTGGACGAGCGGCGGCCGCCGCAGCCGAGATCGAGGCCGCCTTCGGCGCCGCACCGCTCGCGCAGATCGCCCGCGATTTCGCCGACCGGGTTCCGGTGCGCGTCGCCCACAACGACGCCAAGCTCGACAACGTGTTGTACCGCGACGGCGAGGCGGTCTGCCTCGTCGATCTCGACACGATCATGCCGACCGCGTGGTTCTGGGACGTCGGCGACCTACTGCGCACCGCGTCGACGCGGGTCGCCGAAGACGATGCGCACCCCGAGCGTGCGTTCGCGGATCCCGCGCGATACCGGGGCGTCCTCGACGGCTATCGCTCGGGAATATCGTCTGCGACAACGCTCGAGGGCGCCGAAATCGAGGCGCTGGAGCACGCGGGCGCGATCGTGACGTACGAGCAGGCGTTGCGCTTCCTGACCGACTGGATCGCGGGCGACGTGTATTACGCCACGACACGGCCCGGCCAGAACCTCGACCGGGCCCGTCATCAGCTGCACCTGCTCGCGTCGATGCCCGGTACGGTCCGCCCATGACCGGGCTACCTCGGCTCGATCGCGATTCCCTGCCCGCGATCCACGACCTCTGCCGGCGCAGCATCCGGCGTGCACCGCACACCGACGAACTCTCGATCGACGAGCTGGAAGGCGCGTTGTTCGCTCCGGAGCAGGCGAGTGTCATCCGGGGCGATCCTGCGCTCGGCGTCGTCGCCACCGTCGAGTGGGAGTCACAGGCCTACGTCCGGCTCCTGGTCGTCGACCCTGGAGCGCGTGGTCGTGGTCACGGGCACGAGCTCGTGCGGGCCGCGGAAGCCGAC
>JAUZEI010000395.1 GCA_030839105.1 Actinomycetota bacterium | reverse complement strand
CATTTCATCGCGCCGACCGATCCCCGATGGCTCTCCACCCTCGACGCGATCGGCCGCGAGCTCGTCGCCGACAGCCTCGTCTACCGCTACGACCCCGCGCTCGCGCCGGACGGACTCGACGGCGGCGAGGGCACCTTCTCCATGTGCACCTTCTGGTATGTCGAATGCCTCGCCCGATCCGGGCGCCTCGAGGACGCCCAGCTCACCTTTGAGAAGATGCTGACCTACTCGAACCACGTCGGGCTCTACTCGGAGGAGATCGGCGAGAGCGGTGAGCTGCTCGGCAACTTCCCTCAAGCGTTCACCCACCTGGCAATGATCAGTGCCGCGGTCAATCTCGACCGCCAGCTCTCACGCGGGCCGGCTCCGCGATGAGGACCCCAAGTGGAGGCGATGGGGATCGAACCCACTACCTCTTGCATGCCATGCAAGCGCTCTACCAACTGAGCTACGCCCCCGTGGGTCAGCCAAGATACCAGCCGGATACCGACGGCTCGGCCGGTAGCCTCGCCCGTTATGGCCGACGATGTCCCGCCGCAGCGTTATACCGCCGCCCTCGCCAACGAGATCGAGCACAAGTGGCAGGTTCGCTGGGATGAAGACCACGTCTTCTACACGCCGAATCGCACCGGGCTGCTGAGCGAGGATCCGCGCCACATCGCCGATCGCCCGCACATGTTCGTGCTCGACATGTTCCCGTATCCGAGTGGAGTGGGGCTGCACGTCGGCCATCCGCTCGGCTACATCGCCACCGACGTGTACGCGCGCTTCCAGCGCATGAACGGCTTCAACGTCCTCCACGCGATGGGATACGACGCGTTCGGCCTCCCGGCCGAGCAGTACGCCGTGCAGACGGGAACGCACCCGCGCGCGACGACCGAAGAGAACATCGCCAACATGAAGCGGCAGCTGCGCGCGCTGGGGTTGGGACACGACCCGCGGCGCGGTCCGGCGACAACCGACGTGCAGTACTACCGCTGGACGCAGTGGATCTTCCTGCAGATCTACAACTCGTGGTACGACGAGGAAGCCGATCGGGCCCGGCCGATCGGGCAGTTGGTGCAGGAGTTCCGCGCCGGCCGGTTCCCGACTCCGGGCGACGTCCCCTTCGACGACCTCGATCCGCTCGAACAGCGTGAGCTGGTCGACTCGTACCGCCTCGCGTACGAGGCGTACGCGCCGGTCAACTGGTGCCCCGGTCTCGGCACGGTGTTGGCCAACGAGGAGGTCACGGGCGACGGCCGAAGCGAGCGCGGCAACTTCCCCGTCTACCGTCGTCCCCTGAAGCAGTGGATGTTGCGCATCACCGCGTACGCCGATCGTCTGCTCGACGATCTCGAGTCGCTCGACTGGACCGATTCGATCAAAAATATGCAGCGCAACTGGATCGGCCGCTCCACGGGCGCGTCGGTGAAGTTCCCCGTAGAAGGCCACGAAGATCTCGACCTCGAGGTGTTCACGACCCGGCCCGACACGCTCTTCGGCGCCACGTACATGGTGCTCGCGCCCGAGCATCCGCTCGTCGACGTGATCACCCCGAATCAGTGGCCGGACGACGAACTTTCCAACGACTTCGCGAGCAACGAGCTCGATGTGTGGAAGGGCGTGTTCGGGGCAACGGACCCGCCGCCCGACGCGGTCAGGCGCTACCGCGATTTTGCGGCCGCGAAGACCGATCTCGAACGCCAGACGGAGACGAAGGAGAAGACCGGCGTCTTCATCGGTACCTACGCGATCAACCCGACGAACGACGCGCGGATCCCCATCTTTATCGCCGACTACGTGCTCATGGGCTACGGCACGGGCGCGATCATGGCCGTTCCGGCACACGACGAACGCGACTTCGAGTTCGCGCGCGAGTTCGAGCTGCCGATCGTGCCGGTCATCCGCCCGAGTGACTCGTGGCTCTCGGAACACGACGCTGATCCGAGCGACGCGTCGACGTGGCCGGAGGCGTACGTCGGCGATGGCGTGGCGCAGAACTCGACCGACGACGAGGTATCGATCGACGGCCTTCGCGTCGACGAGGCCAAGCGCGTGATCATCGAGTGGTTGGAGCGGTCGGAGTTCGGCGCTCCGACCGTCACGTACAAGCTGCGCGACTGGCTCTTCAGCCGGCAGCGCTACTGGGGCGAGCCCTTCCCAATCGTCTACGACGACGTCGGACCCATCGCGTTGCCGGAGGAGATGCTGCCGGTCGTGCTGCCCGAGGTCACCGACTTCGAGCCCGTCACGTCCGACGATCCCGACGCGCGCCCGGAGCCGCCGCTCGCGCGCGCAACCGACTGGGTCGAAGTCGAGCTCGAGCTCCCCGGGCCCGAGTGGGCCGGATACGGCGCGGGGGAGCGCACCTATCTGCGCGAGACCAACACGATGCCGCAGTGGGCCGGATCCTGTTGGTACTACCTGCGCTACCTCGACCCGACCAACGAAGACGAGTTGGTCGATCCGGAGGTCGAAGCCACGTGGGCCGCGGGAACGCGCGCCGACGGCTCACCGAAGACGGGTCTGGTCGACCTCTACGTCGGCGGTGTCGAGCACGCGGTGCTGCACCTTCTGTACGCGCGCTTCTGGCACAAGGTGCTGTTCGACCTCGGTTACGTCTCCACGGTCGAGCCGTTCCAGCGGCTCGTCAACCAGGGGTACATCCTCGCGCCGGCCTACGTCGACGACCGCGGCGCGTACGTCGATGCCGAGCGCGTCGAGGAGCGCGGCGGCCAGTACTTCTTCGAGGGCCGGCCGGTCAGGCGCGAGTTCGGGAAGATGGGAAAGAGCCTGCACAACGCCGTCGCGCCCGACGACATCTACCGCGACTACGGGGCCGACACCCTGAGGCTCTACGAGATGTTCATGGGCCCGCTCGACAAGGAGCGTCCGTGGAGCACGGCCGACATCGTGGGCGTCCACCGCTTCCTACAACGGCTGTGGCGGAACTTCGTCGACGAAACGACCGGCGCGCTCCGCGTCTCCGATGTGCCGGCCGACGACGAGACCGGCCGCTTGTTGCACCGAACGATCGACGCGGTGCGCGCCGACATGGCCGGGTTGAGCTTCAACACGGCGATCGCCCGGCTCTTCGAGCTGAACAATCACCTCACGACGCTCCTGCAGGGGGGCGGGGCGCTACCGCGCGAAGTGGCCGTGCCGTTGACGTTGATGGTCGCGCCGCTCGCACCCCACATCGCCGAAGAGCTGTGGGCGAGGCTGGGTCACGCGGACACGCTGACGTACGAACCGTTTCCGGAAGCCGACCCGCGATGGTTGGTGGAAGACCACGTCGAGGTCCCGGTGCAGATCAACGGCAAGGTCAGGGCACGTATCGAGGTGCCCCTCGGCGCCGATGCGGACGCGCACGAGGCCGCGGCCCTCGCCGAGCCCCGCATTGCCGAGTTGCTCGAGGGCGCGACGGTCCGCACCTTGAAAGTGGTGCCCGGCAAGATCGTGAACTTCGTCCTCGCCTGACGCGCCGACGCGGCCGTAACCCTTTTGGATGGCGCACCCGCGCGGTAGCGTGCGCTCGCTTCTCCCGAACTTCCCCCGTAGCTCGCGCGCCCGGAGGTTGTCGTGGCGGAGGAAGTCCCGCGTCCGTTGCCGGGTGCGCCGCGTTCGGAATGGGCCGCGCGGTTGCACGAGTGGCGCAGTGATCGTCGGGTCGCGGCCGCGTTGCTCGCATGTGTCGCGGTCGCCGCGGGCGGCGCGTGGTTCCGCGCGGGAACGTCCCCGTCGTCGGCTGCGGTGCCGCGCCCCGCGGCGCCGGTCCGGACGAACAGCTCGTTCGCAACCGGATCGACCTCTACCGCGCCTGTCGTGCCCGCAGTCGTCGTCGATGTCGTCGGGGCCGTGCGGCGCAGCGGCGTGGTGCGGGTGCGCGCCGGCTCCCGCGTCGTCGACGCGATCGCGGCGGTCGGTGGCGCGACGGCCGACGCCGACCTCACGCGCCTGAACCTGGCCGCGCCGTTGGTCGACGGCTCGCGCATCGCGGTACCGCGCCTCGGCGCGCCCGCGCCCGCATTGGATCCCGCGACCGTGAGTGCGGCGCCGAGTGGAGGCGGGACCGAGGCCGCGGCCGGTGCGCCGCTGAATCTCAACGCAGCGACGGCGGAGCAACTCGACACCCTTCCGGGCGTCGGTCCGGCGACCGCGGCGGCGATCATCAAGGATCGCGAGGCGCACGGCCCGTTCCGATCGGTGGACGATCTCGGTCGGGTGCGCGGGATCGGCGATGCCAAGCTCGAGCAGCTGCGCGATCTCGTGACGGTCTGACGTGGGGCCCGGACCGGTCGTGGTGCTCGGCGCCCTGATCCTCGGCCTGTGGGCGGGGGAGCGAACCGGGGCGGGGCTTGCCAACGCGGGGTTGATCGTGGGCGCGGCCGCCTTCGGTGCGGCATGGTTCACCCGTCGGTCCGAGCGCGTCGCGTTGGCGGGAGTTGCGTGTGCACTCCTCGGGTGTGCCGCCATGAGCCGCGCCGTCGACGGGCAACGGCATTCGTCCTTGCTGGCGGCCATCGAGCGGGGCGCGTCAACGACCGTCCGTGGCGTCGCCACCGAAGATCCGGCCGGTCCCATCTATGAAGCCAGCGTGTTGATCCGGGTCGACGCCGGATCGGGCGCGCACCGCACGCTGTTGGCCCGGGCGACCGGCGCCGACGTCGCGGCCCTGCGCGTCGTCGAAGCGGGTGACCACGTCGTGCTCACCGGCCGGCTCGCGCCGCTCGGGCACAGCTCGTACGAGGCTCGGGCGCGGTGGCGGCACGCGGTCGGCCGTCTCGACCGCGTTCGTGTCGTTTCGCTGTCGGCGCCGCGCGGCCTACTCGCGGTTGCGAATGCGATGCGCGCCGTCGTGTTGCGCGGAACGCGCCCACTGTCGCCGACACCACGTGCTCTCGTCGCCGGGTTTCTGCTCGGTGATACCCGCGGGATCCCGAAGCCGGTGATCGACGACTACCGCAGCTCGGGCCTCTCGCATCTGCTCGCCGTTTCCGGAGAGAACGTGGCGTTCGTGATGGCGCTCGCCGCGCCGCTGCTCCGCCGGCTCCGGCTCGGAGCACGCACCGCGAGCGCGCTCGCCATCGTGGTCCTGTTCGCGGCGATGACGCGGTTCGAGCCGTCCGTGCTGAGAGCATCGGCCATGGCCGCCATCGTGTTGCTCGCGACCCTCGGCGGCCGCCCGGCATCGACTTTGCGGGTGCTCGTCTACGCGATCATCGTCTTGCTGCTCGCCGATCCGTTCCTGCTGCACTCGGTGGGATTCGTGTTGTCGTGCGGCGCGAGCGCCGGCATCGGCCTCTTCTCCCGAGCGATCGGCGCGCGTCTTCCCGGTCCGAGGTTTCTGCGCGAACCGCTGGCCGTCTCCATCGCCGCCCAGCTCGGCGTAGTGCCGGTACTGCTCGCGGTGTTCGGCAGCTTTCCCCTGATCACCCCTGTCTCCAATCTCGTCGCCGCGCCCGTGGCCGAGCTGCTCGGCGTCTACGGATTCTTCGCGTCGGCCGTCGCCGGATTCGTGCCCGGGCTCGGGCCGCTGCTGCAACGGCCGACCGGTCTGCTGGTCGAATGGATCACGCTCGTCGCGCATACGGCCGCCGCCGTCCCCGTGAGCATCGACACGCGCGGTGCCGTCGGGCTGGCCGCGGTGTCGGCCGCGGGCGCATCGGTAGCCTGCCTCCGTGCCCGTCGAGCCGTTCCCGACCCTGCGGCTGGGTGAGCGCACGATCGACGTGCGCCGCCGAGTGGTGGTGATGGGCATCTTGAATCGAACCCCCGATTCGTTCTACGACCGCGGCGCGACCTGGGAGTTCGACGCGTTCGTCCGCCGCGCCGAACAGCTCACCGCCGACGGGGCGGACCTGCTCGACATCGGCGGGGTCAAGGCCGGCCCGGGGCCGGAGGTCGACGAAGCCGAGGAGCTCGACCGCGTCGTGCCGGCCGTCGTGGCGCTGAAGGCGAGGCTCGACGTCGCGCTCTCGGTCGACACGTGGCGGGCATCGGTCCTCGACGCGGCGTGCGCGGCGGGCGCGGTCGTCGGCAACGACATCTCCGGCTTCGACGATCCCGACTACCTACGCGTCGCCGCCAAACACGACGCCACCGTTGTCGCGACCCACATCCGGTTGCGGCCCCGTGTCCCCGACCCCGACCCGCACTACGACGATCTCGTGACCGAGGTCACCGCCTTCTTGACCGAGCGCGCCGAGCGGGCAGAGGCAGTAGGTCTGCAGCCCGACCAGATCGTCCTCGACGCGGGGCTCGACCTCGGTAAGTCGCCGGCCCAGAGCGCGGTATTGCTCCGTGAGAGCGCGCAGCACGCGGGGCTGGGGTTCCCGCTCCTCCTGTCGGCGTCCAACAAGCGGTTCATCGGCGAGCTGCTCGGGCGCGAGATAGACGACCGGCGCGCCGCCTCGCTCGCCGCCGTCGCCTACGGCGCGATCCAGGGGTGTCGCATCGTCCGTGTCCACGACGTCCAGGGCACCACTCGTGTGTGCCGCACGATCGAGGCCCTGCTGTGAGCACCACGTTGGTCCAGGGTGCCGATCCGTCGTTGCGCGACCGTGAAGTCCAGCGGCTGATCGATGTGCTGCTCGCCGGCGAAGACCGTTCGTTCGCACTCGACGACCACACGTTGGCGAGCCGCCGGCGGGTCGGCGACCCGATGCCGGATTCCGAGCCCGACGACGAGGCGCGGGCGGCGGAAGGCTCGACGGAACTTCCCGCGTTCGCCGCGCTCGTGACCGCGCTCCAGAGCCCACCGTTCATGACGGCGGCCCGCGTGGTAGTGGTGCGCGACATCGGCAATGCAACGACGGAGCAGGCCCAGTGGCTGGCGGCGTGGATCGCCGATCCGCTCGACGGTGTTCACCTCGTACTCGTCGCCGGCGGAGGCCGCGTCTCGAGCGTGCTCGACAAGGCGATCAAAGCCAATGCGCAGGTCGTCGGACCGGCGGCCGAGCAGACGACCGACTTGCTGCAACGGGAGTTGCGCGACGCGCACCTGAAGCTCGCGCCCGATGCCGCCCGACAGGTCGCCGCGCACCTCGGCGACGACGCGGGGCGCGTTCCCGAGCTGGTGGAGATACTGCACTCGACCTACGGCGACAACGCGACGCTCACCCTCGACGAGGTCGAGGCCTACCTCGGCGAGGTTGGCACCGCGGGCCGGTTCGACCTCACCAACTTCATCGACCGGGGCGACGTCGGCTCCGCGCTCGAGACGCTGCACCGCATGTTGACGTCGAGTAGTGCGGCGCAGCCCAAACCACTGCACCCGATGCAGATCATGGCCTCGCTGGTCTTCCACTACCAACGGCTTCTGCGGCTCGACGATCCTTCGATCGTCACCAAGGAACATGCCGCGAGCGCGCTGGGCATGAAGAGTCCGGGTGGTGCGCGGTTCCCGCTCGAAGCGTCGAAGCGACTCGGCACCGACGGTCTGCGCGATGCGATCCGCCTCGTCGCGCGCGCCGAGCTCGACCTGCGGGGCGCGGGCGGCCTCGACGACCGGACGGTGATCGAGGTGCTCGTGGCGCGGCTCGCGGGACTGAGTCGGCGCTCGGCCCGGCGCTGACTGCGCCCAAAATCGGAGGTTCGCTCAGGTGCCGGGCTTGGCCGCGCGCTTCATGAGGCGCGAGGCGCGGCGAGCGGCCGCATTCTTGTGGATGACGCCCTTGGACGCAGCCTTGTCGATGCGCTTCTGCGCGGCCTTCACCGAGTCGGCCGCACCGGCGTCGCCATCGGTCACGGCCTGGACCGCGACCTTGATACGCGTCTTCAGCTCCGAGCGGACGCCCTTGTTGCGGACGCGACGCTTCTCGTTCTGACGATTGCGCTTCTTCTGCGACTGGATGTTGGCCATGCGAAGGGGCTCCGAACCTGTTCGTGAACCGGGTGAGGCTACCAGAATGGACACATGACGGGCGAAGAGGTCCTGCGCGCCTCGATCCCGGCCACGACGATGTCATGGCCATCATCGCCGCGGCGCGGTACGCCGATCTGGTGCGGATCACCACGGTCGCCGGGAACGCGGCGCTCGAATCTGCTCGGTGCCGGCCGTCACCCATCCCGAGCTGTTCGGATTCGGGGATCACCCGGTTCGGATCGAGCTCGACGACACCCACACCCGCGGCGTGACCCCATCGACCGGCGCCTTGCACGCGGATCCGTAGAACTGGCGTGGGACGTCGCCGCAGATGAAGTGCTCGAGCGGATTCGTCAGGCGCTCGCGAGCGCGTAGACCTCGTCGGCAGTTGCGAGCGAGCTGCGCGCACCGACGGCGCGGGTGGCGAGCGCGGCGGCCGCGCACGCGAGCGGCAGTGCGTTCTCCAGTGTCGTGCCATTGCTGATAGCCCACGCGAGGGCACCGTTGAAGGCGTCGCCCGCACCCGTCGTGTCGACCACGGCGACCGAGAATGCAGCCTGGTCGACGGCACCGCCGGCGCGGTACAAGGTCACGCCCGCTCCGCCGCGCGTGACGATGACGGCCGGTGACGTGGCGAGCAACGCCTTGATGCCCCCCAGCCGCTCGCACTCGTGCTCGTTCGGCGTGAGCACCGCTCCCGCGGGCGCGGCACGCGGCGGAGCGGGGTTCACGATCACCGGCGCGCCCGTCGCGCGGGCAGCCGCGACCGCGACCTCGACGGTCTCGACCGGGATCTCCAGCGAGCACAACACGACATCGCCGGCGCCGATCAACCTGCCGCCCACCTCCGCGCGAACCAGTCGGTTGGCGCCGGGCGCCACTGCGATCGCGTTCTCGCCGCCGCGGTCGACGGTGATCAGCGCGACCCCCGTCGGCGCGTCGCCCGAGATCGAGAGGTCCGAGCAGTCGACTCCGCGGGCCTCGAGATCGGAGCGGACCAGGCGCCCGTGATCGTCGTCGCCGACGCAGCCCACGAACCCGACCTCCGCGCCCAACGCGGCCGCGGCCGCCGCCTGATTCGCGCCTTTGCCCCCGAGCACCTGTACGAACTCCCCGTCGGTGACGGTCTCGCCCGGAAGCGGCAGGTGCTCACCCCGCCACACCAGATCGACGTTCGCCGATCCGACCACCACTACCCGACGAGACGTCACTATGGCTCCCTCGCTTCGCCATCCCAGGCTCCGCCATGGCTCCGCTGCGTCCGCACGACTATGGCTCCCTCGCTTCGCCATCCCAGGCTCCGCCATGGCTCCGCCACGGCTCCGCTGCGTCCGCACGGTACCGAGGCGCACGTTTCGATAAGCGACAATGGACGAATCGTGACTTCGCTCGACCAGATCCGCTGTCTCAGCATCATCGCCCACATCGACCACGGGAAGTCCACCCTCGCCGACCGGCTCCTGGAGCTGACCGGCGCCGTCGACGCGCGCGACATGCGGGCCCAGTACCTCGACACAATGGACCTCGAGCGCGAGCGCGGCATCACGATCAAGGCCCAGAACGTCCGCCTCGAGTGGAACGGCTACATCGTCAACCTCATCGACACGCCCGGTCACGTCGACTTCGGCTACGAGGTGAGTCGATCGCTGGCCGCGTGCGAAGGCGTCATCCTGTTGGTCGACGCGTCGCAGGGCATCGAGGCGCAGACGCTCGCCAACTGCTATCTCGCGATGGAGAGCGATCTCACCATCGTGGCCGCGCTCAACAAGATCGACCTCCCGGCCGCGGAACCCGACAAGCG
>JAUZEI010000388.1 GCA_030839105.1 Actinomycetota bacterium | reverse complement strand
CACCGACTGGTGGGGGCGAACCGACGATCCGCATGACATGATCAAGGCCGCGCTCGACGCCGGCATCACGTTCTTCGACACCGCGCCGGTCTACGGCGCCGACGGCGCGGGCGAGACGATCCTGGCCGACTATCTCGCCGGCCACGACGAGATAGTCGTCACCACCAAGGTCGGCTACGACATCGAGGCCGAGCGGATCGCGGGCCAGGGTGAGCGTCCGCACGACTGGGAGCCGGCATCGGTGCGGCACCAGGTCGAGGCGTCGTTGGCGCGCCTCGGCACCGACCACATCGATCTCCTGCAGTTGCACAATCCGCGCATGGCGCCCATGGTCGACGAGGCGCTGTGGGACACACTCGTGGCGCTGAAGACCGAGGGCAAGGTCCGCGAGCTCGGCGTCGCGCTCGGACCGGCGATCGGTTGGGTCGAGGAAGGCAACACCGCGATCGACGACCGACCGATCACGACCCTGCAGACCGTGTTCAACATCTTGGAACAGGAGCCCGGCCTCACGTTCGCGGCACGTGAACGCGTACGCAACGGCGACGTGTCCCTCATCTCGCGGGTGCCCCACGCGTCGGACACGCTCTCGGGCAAGATCACGCTCGACACCGTGTTTCCACCCGGCGACCACCGCGCCCATCGCAACCGCGAGAACATGCTCGACAACTTCGAAAAGGCGGAGACACTCGGCTTTCTCTGGGCGGGCGACACCGGCCGCACGATCGGACAGGCGGCGATCGCGGGCATCCTCGCGAATCCTCGGTTCGCCTCCGTGTTGCCGACCGTGCTCTCGGTCGACGAGGTACGCGAATACGCACGGGCGTCGGATCTCCCGCTCTCGACGGACGAGGTCAGCGAGCTCGCCGAACTGCACGCGCGCAACTTCGACCACGTCGACCGCTACACAATGGCCATGAAATCGAGTGTCTGACTCGGGTGAGTCCGCTCGTCCCGCATTGCGGATGCCGGCGGACCAACGCCGCCAGCAACTCTTCGAGGTTGCACGCGAACGGTTCGCGCACCAGGGTTTCCACGCGACGTCGATGGACGAGATCGCGGAAGCGGCGGGCGTCACCAAGCCCGTCCTCTACCAGCACTTCCCGAGCAAGCGGGCGCTGTACGTCGAGTTACTCGAGGAGACCGGCCGCCAACTGCTCAGCACGCTCGCGGAGGCGACCGCGGAGGCGAGATCACTGCGAGAACGGGTCGAGCTGGGGTTCCGCGCGTACTTCCGCTTCGCGGTCGGCAATCGCTCTGCCTTTCTCTTCCTGCTCGGCACGTCGCTGCGTTCCGATCCCGAGTTCGCGCGGATCGTCGAGGAGATCCTCGACGCCGCGGCCGAGACGATCGCCACATTGATCGAGATACCGGCCACCGACGAGCACCGTCAGATGTTGGCCAACGCGATCGTCGGCATGGCGGAGTCGGTCGGCCTCAAGGCGTTACGCGATCCCGACGCGATGGTCGACGGCGACCAACTCGCGCAGTGGATCTCGGAGCTCGCGTGGTTCGGCCTCCGCGGTGTCCGCACCGACGTGTCGCGCGACTAGAGCTTGCGCAACCGCACGCGACCGATCGCGTGGTCGCAACCCTTCTCGAGGACGAGGTGGGCGCGGCCGCGCGTCGGAGCGATGTTCTCTCGCAGGTTGACCAGGTTCACCTGCGTCCACACCGACTGCGCGAATTCCCGCGTCGCTTCTTCGGTGTACTGCGTCAGGAAGTTGAAGTACGAGCGCGGATCGTGCAGCGAGGTTTCGCGGAGCAGGAGCAGACGGTCGATGTACCAGCGTTCGAGGTCGGCCTCGGCGGCATCGACGTAGATCGAGAAGTCGAAGAAGTCGGACACGACGACGCTCGCCTCGATTCGTCCGCGACGCGACGGCGTCTGCAACACGTTGACGCCTTCGACGATCACGATGTCGGGCGACGCGAGCTCGATCACCTCGTCCGGAACGACGTCGTACGTGAGGTGCGAGTACCGCGGCGCGCGCACCTTCGGCGCGCCTGCTTTCAGCTCGGCGAGGAACCGCATGAGGGCGCGCACGTCGTAGCTCTCGGGAAAACCCTTTCGGGCCATGAGCCCGCGCGCCTCGAGCACCGCGTTCGGGAACAAGAAACCGTCGGTCGTGATGAGATCGACGCGAGGGTGCGCGGGCCAGCGTCCGAGCAGCGCTTGCAACATCCGCGCGATCGTGCTCTTGCCCGCCGCGACGCTTCCGGCGATGCCGATGACGTACGGGGCGCCGGCGTGTAGATGGCCGAGGAACGTCTCGGTAACCGAATGCAACTCCCGCGTCGCGGCCACGCGCAGGTTCAACAGCCGCGAGAGCGGGAGATACACCTCTTCGACCTCGACCATGGGCATCGGTTCCCCGAGACCCCGGAACGCGGCGAGATCGTCCTCCGACAACGAGAGTGGAGTCGACGCGCGCAGCCGGCTCCACTCGTCACGCGTGATGTCGACGTACGGATCGATCTCTGACTCGTCGGTGTTCATGTCGGGTGCACGCCTACTCGGCGCGTGCGACCCCTACCGGGCAGCTGACGCCGGTGCCGCCGAGGCCGCAGTACCCCATCGGGTTCTTGGCGAGATACTGCTGGTGATAATCCTCCGCGTAGTAGAACGTGCCCGCCGGCGCGATCTCCGTGGTGATCTCACCGAAGCTCGCCTCATTCAGCTGTTCCTGGAACATCGCGCGCGACGCCGCGACCGCCTGCGCCTGCGCGTCATTGAAGGTGTAGACGCTCGACCGGTACTGCGTGCCCACGTCGTTGCCCTGGCGCATGCCCTGCGTCGGGTCGTGGTTCTCCCAGAACACGCGGAGCATGTCGTCGAACGATGCGACCTTCGGATCGAAGACGACCAGCACGGCCTCGGTGTGCCCGGTGCGACCGGAGCAGACCTCTTCGTAGGTCGGATTCGGCGTGAACCCACCGGCGTAACCGACCGCGGTCGTGTAGACCCCGTTCTCCGTCCAGAACTTGCGCTCCGCACCCCAGAAGCAACCCATACCGACGACGATCTGTTCGAGACCCTCGGGGAACGGCGGCTCGAGAGGTGTACCCAGCACGAAGTGGCGCTCGGGAACGGCAAACGGGCGCTCGGGGCGACCGGGGAGGGCGTCGTCGGCGGTGGGCAGGTTGGCCTTGTCGCGACGTAAGAACATCAATGCACCTCTTCGTTTTTCTTTGGGCGGTTACCGTCCATTGAACCATCGTTCTACCCAAAAGGTTCCCGTCGGATGGACATACCCGTCGAGTTGCGAAGTGACCCTCCGCGGTCGACGTTGGAGTGGATCGCCGGCTACTTCGGAGCGGGCGCGCAGGTGACCGGAATCCGCCGGATGCGCAACGCGTGGGCGGCGGCCGTACATGCGCTCGACGTCGACGACGCGATGGGAACGCGCCACGAATTGATCCTCCGTCGTTGGGCCCGTGTCGATCTCGAGACGGATATCGGAGTTGTCGAGAACGAGGCCGCGACCCTGACATTTCTCGAGTCCTGCGTGCCGGGGTTCGTCGCGCCCCGGCTCGTTACCTCCGATCCGGAAGCCACCTCGGCCGACGTGCCCGCGCTCGTGATGACACGACTCCCGGGCCGCGTGGATCTCTCGCCGGCCGACCTCGACGTCTATCTCGACGGCCTCGTGACGACCCTGCGGGCGATACACGCGGCGCCCGTTCCCGCCACCGCGCTGGGTGACTATTTCCCGTGGGGTCTCGACGACCTGACCGATCCCCCACCTTGGAC
>JAUZEI010000382.1 GCA_030839105.1 Actinomycetota bacterium | reverse complement strand
CGAGAATCCCTTCGGCCATGCCGGAACATTCCCGCTCCCCGACAGCCAGCTCGATCGGTTCGCCATGGTCTGCACGATCGGGCGACCCGGACGCGAGGCGGAGCGCCAGATCCTGAGCGGCGGGGGCGGTGTCGAGGCCCTCGACGACATCGAGCCGGTGACCACACCGGCCGAGCTCGCCGACGTGATGCACGCGGTCCGCCACGTGCACTGCGCGCACTCCGTCCTCGATTACGTGCTCGATGTCGCCGACGCGACCCGGAACCATCCCGGGGTCGCGCTCGGCGCATCGCCGCGCGCGAGTCTCAGCCTCCTGCGCGCGGCCCAGGCCCACGCGACGGTGATGGGTCGCGACTTCGTGTCGCCCGACGACGTGAAGGCCGTCGCGCCGGCGTCGCTCGCGCATCGCATCGTGCTCGCAAGCGGCGTGGACATCGCGGCCGGCGGCCGCGTGATCTCCGACATCGTGGAACGCATCGCCGCTCCGAACCAGTGATCAGGCATCGGTGAGTCAACCGCCGCCGCGCGCGTCCGGCGACGCCGCGCTCGCCGGGCGAGGACCCGGCGTCGCGCTGCGGGGAAGTGGTGCGGTGCACCAGGGTCCCGGCGACCTGACGCTCACGTCGATCGTGCTGTTCACACTCGGCGCGTACGGAGTGGCCGCGGGCGCTGCCACCGGTCAGCAAGCCGTCGTTGCCGTAGGCGTCTTCGCGTTCACACTCTTCGGCGTCGGCATCGTGTGGCCGATCCTCTCGCTGGCTCGCCTGTCCGTCTCGGCGGTCGCGCCGACCGACGCGACCGTGGGCGACGCGCTGGAGCTCCGGATCGAGATCAGAGGGCGCGCGGCGCGACTCGACGTGCGCGCGCTCGACCCCTCCGGCACGTGGTGGCGAACCTCGGCGCCCACCGACGGGCACCTCCCGCACACCGCGGCCCGCCGCGGAGAGTTCCGATCCGTGCGCGTCCAGCTCCGCACGTCCGCGCCGCTCGGTGTCTTCGTCCGGACCCGTACGGTGCGCGTGCGTCTGCCCGCGCCGATCGTCGTCGCGCCGCGCCCGAGCGTCGCCGCCGCGGTGCTGTACCCCGTCCCCGACGAGATGTTCTCCGTCGGCTCACCGCTCGTGATGAACGGCGGCGGCGACACGGTGCGCGCCGTGCGCCCCTACGCGCCCGGTGATCCGGCGCGCCTCGTCCACTGGCCCACGAGCGCTCGGCGCGGCGAGATCGTCGTGCGCGAGCACGAACCTCCGCCCGCTCTGGGGGTCGCGCTCGTCGTCGACCTGCGCGGGAGTGCCCCGGAAGCCGCTGCAAGCCGCGCCGCCGGTATCGGGACGGCCACGCTGGCCGCGGGTGGCGTCGTGTGGTGCGGGACGTGCGAGGACGGCACCTCGGTAGGTGAGATGGTCGCCGACGCGCGCGATCTCGGACGCCGGCTCGCGCGCGCCGCGCCGGGTTTCCCGGCCGCGCCTCCCGATGGTTGGCCGGTGGAAGAGGTGCAGGCGTGAGCCTGCGTGGCGACGCCTTCCGGTCGGTCGACACCGCGCCCCGCGTACGGCGCGTCGCGCCCGCGTACCGCGTCGTCTCCGTCCCCGCCGCGATCGCGCTCGGCTCGGTCGGCGGTATCGCGGCCGAACGTTCCCATCTTCCGTGGATCGTCGGCGCGCTGGCCGGTGTCGTCGCGGCCGTGCTCGGTGTGCTGGCCCTGCCGTCGATCCCGACGCGTCGCGCAACGGTCGTGCTCCTCGGCCTCGGTGGTCTCATCGCCCTGCGCCACGCGTCCTACGCGGGAGTCGATCGAAGTTGGCTGCTCGTCATCTGGGCCGCGGGAACGATGCTCACGCTCGTTCTGGTCGATCGGGCCGATGCCGAGGTCGCGCCCGTGCTCGAGGGTGGCTCGTCCCTACCGAACCGACTGACCGAGACTGCGCGCGTCGGCGCCTTGATCTCACTCGTCGTCGTGGTGACGGCGGTGGCGCTCGTGCCGACGGTGACGAACCGCCTCGGACGGCACGTGTGGCCCGGTCTGCAGCCGACGATCGGTGATCGCGCCGACGCGACGTCGTCGCTTCTGTCGGGCGATCAGCTCAGCCTGACCTCGCGCCCGCGGCTGTCGAACTCGGTTGTCCTCACCGTCGACGCCGCCCACCCTGACTTCTGGCGCGGCGAGACCTTCAACGTCTACTCCTCGACCGACAGCGCGTGGACGAACAGTCTCGGCGACGATCCCGTGCCCGACGATTCGGTCACGCGCGTCGGCACCCGGATCGACATCGCGCCCGAGGTCTACAACCGCTCCGCGCGCGACGGCAAGGAGTTTCGCCAGACATTTCACGTCGAGACCACGTACTCGAATGTGGTCTTCGCGGCGCCGAGCGCCCGCGCGGTGGAGACCGACAAGCAGGTCATCCGCAAGCCCGACGGCACCTTGCGCGTGGCGGGTGCCGACATCTACCGCGGATTGGACGGATCCGATTCCGGTTTCGGCAAGGGAGCCGTCTACACGGTCACGAGTCGCAGTCTCCCCGTGACCGAGGTCGCGCTGCGCGCGCCCGCCGCCGTCGCGACGCCGCCGCAGATCACCCAGTCGTATCTGTCGGTCAACGACGGCACGACCACCCCGCGCGTGCGAGAGCTGGCGCAGCAGATCGCGGCCGGCGCCACGAACCGTTTCGACAAGGTCAGGGCATTCGAGAGCTGGCTGGGCGCCAACACCCAATACTCCCTGAACGCGCCGCTGTCTCCGTCCGGAGTGGACGTCGTCGACGACTTCTTGTTCCACACCCGGGTCGGTTGGTGCGAGCAGATCGCCAGCAGTCTCGTCATGATGGCGCGCGCCGCGGGGATACCCGCCCGGCTGGTGACCGGATTCGTTCCGGGCTCGCGCGATTCGCTCACGGGCCGGTTCCTGGTCCGCGAGCGAGACGCGCACGCGTGGACGGAGGTCTATTTCCCGGGCATCGGTTGGCAGGGCTTCGATCCCACCGCCTCCGTGCCGCTCGCGGGCGACGCGCACGCGGGTGGCTCGTGGTTGAGCGACGCGCGGCGCAACGCGGTACCGCTCGCGATCACGATCTCACTCGTCATCCTCCTCGCGGTCGCGAGCCCCGAGATCGTGGCCGTGCTCCGCCGCCGCCGGGCCCGGCGCGCGTCCTGGAGCGCGAGCGCGCTGCACCGCCTCGAGCGCGCGGGCCGCAAGGCGGGACGGGCCCGGGACCCGGCCGAGACCCCTCGGGAGTACGCGCTCGCACTCGGCCAACGGCTCGGTGACGATCGTCTGGCGCGGGTCGGCGACACCCTGGATGCCGACCTGTACTCGGCGAACGGCGCGCCGGAAACGGATCGGGCCGATGCCGACTCGGTGCTAACCTCGCTGCGACCGTGAAGGGGATCCCGTGAGGTCCCTACGGAGGAGTTGGCGATGTCGCCCCTGCAGGCCGGTGAACCAGACGCGCGCGACGAGCGCAGTCCGGTCGTTCCCGAGGCAGGCACCCTCCCCGCACCCGGCGACGGCCGTGGCCCCGGCCCCGGCGACGTCGATGCATCGGTCCTGCGTACCCACGTCTTCGACGCCGCCGACCTGCGCCGGGCGCTGACCCGGATCGCCCACGAGATCGTCGAGCGCAATCACGGCGCCGACGAAGTGGTCCTGGTGGGCCTGTACACCCGCGGCGTCACCCTCGCGCACCGGATCGCGGCCGCGATCGCCTCGTTCGAGGAGGTCGAGCCCGCGGTGGGGGTACTCGACGTCGCGTTCTATCGCGACGACATCGGTCTACGACCGGTCGCACCCCTCGGCCCGACCGAGGTGCCGAGCATCTCGGGCAAGGTCGTGGTGCTCGTCGACGACGTGCTCTTCACCGGCCGCACCGCCCGGGCGGCGCTCGACGCGCTGCACGAGCTCGGCCGGCCCCGCGCCGTGCAACTCGCCGTCCTGGTCGACCGCGGCCACCGGGAGCTGCCGCTGCGGGCCGACTACGTCGGCAAGAACCTCCCGACCCGGTCCAGCGAGGACGTGCGGGTGCGGTTGGCCGAGGTCGACGGCGACGACGGAGTCGACCTTTGGGGTGTTCCCGAGCGGGAGGAGCCGCACCGATGACGCCGGTGGCGACGAGCACGACAGCCCCGATGACGACAGGGATGCAGCATCTGCTCTCGGTCGACGACCTGGGCGGCCGGGCGGGCATCGAGTCGATGCTCGACCTGACGGAGTCCTTCCTCGAAGTGACGCAGCGCGACATTCCCAAGGTCCCGGCGCTGCGGGGCAAGACCGTCGTCTCGCTCTTCTACGAAGATTCGACGCGCACCCGCATGTCGTTCGAGACCGCGTCGAGGCGCCTCTCGGCCGACACCATGAACTTCTCGGTCTCCACGTCGTCCGTGAAAAAGGGGGAGAGCCTCCTCGACACGGTGCAGACGATCGACGCGATGGGAGTCGACGCCATCATCGTGCGCCACGCGGCCGCAGGAGCGCCGCACCGCGTCGCGTCTTGGAGCGCGGCGCATGTGATCAACGCGGGCGACGGTTGCCACGAGCACCCGACCCAGGCGTTGCTCGACGCGTTCACCCTGCGTCGCCACCGCGGCCCGTCGCTCGACGGCTGCCGCATCGCGATCGTCGGCGACATCCGCCACTCGCGCGTTGCGCGCAGCGATGTCACCGCGTTCCACGCGCTCGGTTGCGAGCTGACCCTTGTCGGGCCCCCGACGCTGATGCCGGAACGCCTCGACGGATGGCCAGTGCGCGTCACCAGCGATCTCGACGACGTGCTTTCGGACGTCGACGTCATCTACCTGTTGCGCATCCAACGCGAGCGCATCGGCCAGGCGCTGTTCCCCACGCTGCGCGAGTACTCGGCGCGGTGGGGGCTCAGCGTCGAGCGGGCGGCTCGCTGCAAGCCCGACACGCTCGTCATGCACCCGGGTCCGATGAACCGGGGGATCGAGATCGCGGGCGAGGTCGCCGACTCTGCGCGTTCGCTCGTCACCGAGCAGGTCGCGAACGGTGTCGCGGTCCGCATGGCCGTGTTGTGGGCGCTCCTCGGCTCCGGAGGCCCGATTGTCTGAGGAGCTCTTGATCCAGGGTGGCCGCGTGCTCGACGCCGACGGCGAACGCGGGCACTGCGACGTGCGCGTGATCGACGGCGCGGTCGCCGAAGTCGGAGCCGGTTTGGCGGCGTCGGCGGGCGCGCTCGTGCTCGACGCCGAGGGTTGTGTCGTCACGCCCGGGCTCGTCGACATCCAGGTGCACTTCCGCGAGCCCGGGCGCGAAGACGCGGAGACGATCGAGACCGGGTCGCGTGCGGCGGCGATGGGTGGTTGCACCGCGGTCGTCTGCATGCCCAACACCGATCCGCCGATCGACGACGCCGCAGTGGTGCAGTCGATCTTCGATCGGGCCCGGGCGGTCGGCCTGTGCGACGTGCGGCCCGCGGGCTGCATCACGAAAGGTCGTCAGGGCGTCGAGCTCGCGCCGCTGGGCGAGCTGTACGACCTCGGTGTCCGCGTCTTCACCGACGACGGCGACTGCGTGGCCGACGCGCTCGTCATGCGCCACGCCTTCGAGTACGCGGCCGCGTTGCCGGGGGCGGTGCTCGCGCAACACGCGGAGGATCCCACGCTCGTGCGCGGCGGCCACATGCACGAGGGTGCGTGGTCGGCGCGCCTCGGGATCCCCGGACGACCCGCGGAAGCGGAGTCGACGATCGTGGCGCGCGACCTCCAACTCGCGCGGCGCACCGGCGGTCGGTACCACGTGCTGCACATGTCGTGCGCGG
>JAUZEI010000375.1 GCA_030839105.1 Actinomycetota bacterium | reverse complement strand
TGGCTCCGGGCACCCTCGGCCACCCTGGTCCGCCGCGTCGGGAACGGTGCGACCCGTCCGCTGTTGCGGGAAGACCCCGCGGGCACGCTCCTCCGGCTCGAGCGGCTGCGCGAACCGGCGTATGAAGCGGCCTCCCACGCGTCGGTGGACACCGACGGCCTCGAGGTCGCGGCCGTCGCCGACGCCGTCGTGTCGGTGTTCGCAGGGGCGGCGGCATGAGCTCGCCCATGGAAATCCACGTCGAGCTGGCCGAGCGCGGCTACGACATCGTGATCGGTACCGGGGTCGTCGACCGGCTCGGATCCGTCCTTGCGGGCCGGCGCCGCGTCGCGATCGTCACCCAGGCGACGATTCCCGCCGCCGTCGTCGACTCGTCGCGCGCCGCGCTCGACGATGCGGGCATCACGCACGAGACGTTCTTGATGGGCGACGGTGAGGACGACAAGACGCTCGCAACCGTCGAGGATCTCTGTCGCCGGTTCACGCAGTCGGGGCTGTTGCGGGGCGACGCGGTCGTCGCGCTCGGCGGCGGGGTCGTGGGCGATACCGCCGGGTTCGCCTCGGCGGTGTATCACCGGGGGGTGGACGTCGTGCAGATACCGACGACGCTTCTCGCGATGGTCGACTCTGCGATCGGCGGCAAGACCGGCGTGAACCTACCCGAGGGTAAGAACCTCGTCGGCGCGTTCCACCAGCCGATCGCGGTGCTCGCCGATCCGGCGGTGCTCACGACCCTTTCCGACCGCGAGTACCGGTGCGGACTCGGGGAGATCGCGAAGTACGCGTTGATGGGTGACGACTTCGTTTCGCTGCGCACCGCCGAGCTCGTCGCGCGCGACGCCGACGTGCTCGGTGAGGTCATCGCCCGCAGCGCCGCCATCAAGGCGAAGTACGTCGCGGCCGACGAGTTGGAACGCACCGGCACCCGCGCCGTGCTCAACTACGGCCACACGCTCGCGCACGCGCTCGAGACCGCGACCGGCCATGCACTCTTGCACGGCGAAGCCGTGGCGATCGGTCTCGTCTTCGCGGCGCAGCTCGCGGCAACCCTCGAGCGGATCGATCATCACGTCGTCGAGCATCACGAATTCCTGGTGTCAGCTCTGGGGCTCCCGACGAGCGCACCTTCTGGGCTGCGTGCCGACGACCTGATCCCGATCATGGCGCGTGACAAGAAGTCGGGCGGCCGGCTCACCTTCATGCTGGCGGGCGCGCGTGGTATCGAGCGGGTCGACGATCCTGATCCGGCGGCCGTCCGCAAGGCGCTGGCCGCGATCGGCGTGGAGGGATAGCCAATGGCGACGATACTGCTGCTCTCGGGACCCAACCTGAACCTGCTCGGTGAGCGCGAGCCGGCCGTCTACGGCACGACGACGCTCGACGAGCTGGTGGCGATCGCGTCGGAGACCGCGGCCAAACGCGGTCACGACGTCGAGCACATGCAGTCGAATCACGAAGGCGATCTGGTCGACGCGATCCAGGGCGCGCGCGGGCGCTGCGCGGCGATCGTGTTCAACCCGGGCGCGTTCTCGCACTACGCGTACGCCTTGACCGACGCGCTCGCGACCTTCGACGGCGTGAAGGTCGAGGTGCATCTCTCGAATCCGCACGCCCGCGAAGCGTGGCGTCACCACTCCGTGATCTCTCCGGTCGTCGACGGCATCGTGACCGGTTTCCAAGCCGCGGGCTACCGGCTCGCCGTCGACGCGGCGGCAACTCTCCTGGAGGAACGAACGACATGAGCGCGAGTGCGAGCACGAACGCCCCGGCCGAACTCTCGACTGCGCCGCTGGCGCCGCTCGAGGTCGGCGCGCGCCTCGGCCGCCTTCAGGCGCGCCTCACCGACGCCGAGCTCGACGCGCTCCTCGTGACGAAGCTCGCGAACGTGCGCTACCTCACGGGGTTCACCGGCTCGGCCGGTGTCCTGCTCGTGACCCGGGACCGCGCCCGCTTCGTCACCGACGGTCGTTACAACCAACGCGCGCACGAAGAGCTCGACGGGGCCGGCGTGACGGCCGAGGTCGAGATCGGGCTCACCGGCGCCGCGCAACGCGAGCTGCTGGCCGCGGCCGTTTCCCCCGGCACGCGTCTCGGCCTCGAGGAACACTCGGTCACGTGGGCGCAGCAGATCGACTACGCCACCGCGTTCGACGGCGTCGACATCGCGCCCGCGGGCGAGCTGGTTGAGGCGTTGCGGAGGGTCAAGGACGCCGGAGAGATCGACCGCATCGGCCGGGCGTGCGCGATCGCCGACGACGCGTTCCAGTCGCTGCTGCCGATGCTCGGCGAACGCCCGACCGAACAGGCCTTCGCGCTCGCGTTGGAGTTCGCAATGCGCGAGCGCGGCGCGAGCGGCAACAGCTTCGACCCGATCGTCGCGTCCGGCCCCAACGGTTCCAAGCCGCATCACGTTCCCAGCGCGCGCGTCATCGAACGTAACGAGCTCGTCGTCTGCGACTTCGGCTGCATCGTCGAGGGGTACTGCTCCGACATGACGCGAACCGTCTCGGTCGGCGATCCCGGCCCCGACGCGCGTCATCTCTACGATGTCGTGCTCCAGAGTCAGGCCGCCGGACGCGCGGCCGTCGCGGTCGACGTCGCCTGCGCCGCGGTCGACCGGGCATCGCGCGACGTCATTGCCGATGCCGGGTGGGCCGACGCGTTCTCACACTCGACCGGCCACGGCGTCGGACTGGAGATCCACGAAGCACCGCGGGTTGCTTCGACGGCCGGTGATACGTTGCTCCTCAACGACGTCGTCACGGTCGAGCCGGGCGTCTACCTCCCCGGCATCGGTGGTGTGCGCATCGAGGACACTCTCGTCGTCGGCGCAGACGGCTCGGAAGCCCTCACCCTGACCCCCAAGGATCTCGTGTTGTGAGCATCTCCACGAACGACCTCAAGAACGGCATGGCCCTCAACCTTCCCGAGGGGCTGGTGACCGTCGTCGAGTTCCAGCATGTGAAGCCGGGCAAGGGCGGCGCGTTCGTGCGGACGAAGCTGAAGAACGTGCGCAACGGTGCGGTGCTCGACCGCACGTTCCGGGCCGACGAGAAGGTCAAGACCGCCGTCATCGACAAGCGCGAGATGCAGTTCCTGTACCGCGAGGGCACCGACTACGTCTTCATGGACAACGAGAACTACGAGCAGGTGCAGGTCTCGGCCGCGAGCGTGGGTAACGCGTCCAACTACCTGAAGGAAGGCGACAGCGCGGTGCTGCCGACCTACGAGGACGAGGTGATCGGCGTAGATCTGCCGGCGTCGGTGGAGCTGGTCGTGACCGAGACCGAACCGGGCATGCAGGGCGACCGCGTGTCGGGCGCCCGCAAGGCCGCCACCCTCGAGTCCGGATACGTCGTGCAGGTGCCGCTCTTCGTCAACGTCGGTGATCGCGTGAAGGTCGATACGCGCTCCGGCGAGTATCTGTCCCGTTCCTGAGGGAGCGGAGAGGAGACGCCGGTGGCGACGCGCCGCGCTGCGCGGGAACGGGCACTGGGTCTTGCTTACGAGAGCGAGCTGCGCGGACTGCGCGCGGTAGACCTCATCGCGGAACAGCCCGTGCCGCCCGACGAATACGCGTGCCGCATCGTGCTCGGTGCCGACGATCAGCGCGACGAGATCGACGCGCTCATCCGCAAGTACTCCGAGCACTGGTCGCTCGAACGGATGCCGGTCATCGACCGCGCGCTGCTCCGGCTGGGCACTTTCGAGCTCGTATGGGTGGGCGACACGCCGACCGGCGCGGTCATCACCGAAGCGGTCGAGCTGGCGAAGCAGTACTCCACGAAGGACTCCGGACGATTCGTCAACGGCCTCCTCGCGCGCATCGCCGAGGATGTCCGTCCGGGAGATACAACGCGCGAGGCATGAGCGTGATGACGCCGTGACCCCGCCGGACATCCAGGAGATCACGATCCCCGACACGGTCGAGGAGCTGCTCGGCGAGGACGACGTCCGCCCCGACGTTCCGTGGGTCGTGCTCGTCTGGAACGATCCCGTCAACACCTTCGCGTACGTAATCTTCGTGTTCCAGAAGCTGTTCGGCTATTCGCGCGCCAAGGCGAGCAAGCTCACGAACCAGGTGCACTTCGAGGGCAAGGCCGTCGTGGCGAACGGCAGCCGCGAGAAGTGCGAAGCCGACGTCTCCCGACTCCACGCGTACGGTCTCTGGGCGACGATGCAGAAGGACGACTGACTGACGATGCAGAAGCAGGACTAATGGCGCGGCGAATCTTCAAGCGGGCGCGGAACGGCGCCCTCGTGGCGACTCTGTACGAGCAGGAGGTCGAGCTCCTCGCCATGACCGCGCGCGACATGGTCGCCATCGTCGAGGAGCCGCCCGACGGCGAGGTGCGCGACCGGTTGTACCCGCGCGCCTATCTCGATCCGACCGAGGAGAAGGCCCAGGGGGAGTACGACGCGCTCGTCCACGACGATCTCGTGCAAGCGCGGCGCTCGGCGCTCGAGGTCGTCGTCGCCGGACTCGACGGTGTGGAGGCGAACCGGCGCGGCATGGTCGCGATCCCGCTCTCGGCCGAGGAGGAGATGCAGTGGCTGACCGCGGTGAACGATGCCCGACTCGTGATCGGTACCGCGCTCGGCGTCACCGAGGAGGGCCACACCGACTATGAGCCGAACGACCCGCGGTTCGAGTACGGCGTCCTCTACAGCTGGCTCACACAACTGCACTTCGAGCTCGTGACGCTGATGCTCGACGAGATCGGCGAGTCCGGGACCGACGACCCGTTGCTCGAATCACCCGGCGGACCGACCGCCCCCGGCGAAATGCCCGGTAACGGACCGGATGCCGCGCCCGGCGAGGACTCCGGTCGCGACGACGACTGACGCGGCCGACTCAATGGTGCGCGCGTCGACGGTGGCCGTCGTGAACACCGCCCTCCGTGGCCTACCCTGGGCGACGATATGCAGTTGCCGTCTTCGCCGGTCGATGAGCCGCGTGACCCTCGTACCGTCGCCGTCGACGTCTTCCACGCAGTCTCGACCGCGATGCGCGGCGCCGACGACGTGGTGGGTCTCGCAGTGGTCGCCCTGCTTTCCGGCGGTCACCTCCTCGTCGAGGGTGTCCCGGGTACGGGCAAGACGCTGCTGGCGAAGGCTTTGGCCAACGCCATCGGCGGCCACTTCGGGCGCGTGCAGTGCACGCCCGACCTGCTGCCCGCCGACGTCACCGGCACGTCGGTGTACAGCCCGGCGACGGGGGAGTGGCAGTTTCGGGCCGGTCCGGTCTTCGCGAACGTGTTGCTCGTCGACGAGGTGAATCGCGCCTCGCCCCGCACGCAGGCCGCGCTGCTCGAGCCGATGGAGGAGCACCAGGTCACGATCGACGGCCTGACGCATCCACTCCCGGTGCCCTTTTTTCTCGTCGCCACCGAGAATCCCTTCGGCCATGCCGGAACATTCCCGCTCCCCGACAGCCAGCTCGATCGGTTCGCCATGGTCTGCACGATCGGGCGACCCGGACGCGAGGCGGAGCGCCAGATCCTGAGCGGCGGCGGGGGTGTCGAAGCGCTCGACGATATCGAGCCGGTCACCACACCGGCCGAGCTCGCCGACGTGATGCACGCGGTTCGCCATGTGCACTGCGCGCACTCCGTCCTCGACTACGTGCTCGATGTTGCCGACGCGACCCGAAACCATCCCGGCGTCGCGCTCGGCGCGTCGCCGCGCGCGAGTCTCAGTCTCCTGCGCGCGGCGCAGGCGCACGCGACGGTGATGGGTCGCGACTTCGTGTCGCCCGACGACGTGAAGGCTGTCGCGCCGGCATCACTCGCGCATCGCATCGTGCTCGCGAGCGGCGTCGACGTCGCGGCCGGCGGGCGTGTGATCTTCGACATCGTGGAACGCATCGCCGCTCCGAACCAGTGATCAGGCACC
>JAUZEI010000347.1 GCA_030839105.1 Actinomycetota bacterium | reverse complement strand
GCCCGCGATGCGCTGCACCTCGCGCGGAGTGAACAAGATGATCGACGCGCCCGCGAGGCTGTCGACCGTGCCGAACTTCGCGATCCCGACGAGCTGGTACTTCTTCGGCACCTTCGTCGTCAGAATCGTGACGCTGTCGCCGACCTTGAAGTGACCCGTGTCGGCCGTTCCCTTGTCGACGACGATCTGATTGTCGGCCTCCGGAGGGTGCCCGACGACGAGGTGGAACTGGTTCAACTTGGGATTGGGGTCCCAGCCGAGACCGAACGTCGGTGGACCGTTGCCACCGATCGCTTTGCCTTTGCTGTCGACCGCCTGCGCGTAGGGCTGGATGTTTCCGACCGCGGCCTCGACGGTCGGCGTCTTCAGCACTTCGGCGACGAGGGAACCCGGCACGTTGGCGCGCTGATCGTTGCCGAAGTCGCCCTTGATGACGTTCGCCGACCGGACAGCTGCGTCGGTACCGCGGTTGATGTCGGCGAACAGATCATCGAAGGTCTTCTGGATCGTCGCGGTGAGCACGAGCGTTCCGCAGATGAACGAAACTCCGAGTACCACCGCGAGCGCGGTCAGTACGAAGCGCAGCTTGTGGGCCGCGAGACCCTTGCGCGTGACCTTCCACATCGGTTACTCGCCCCCGAGATTGCGCATCTTGCCGAGCACCGCGTCGGCGGTGGGGTCGAGCAGCTCGTCGACGATGTGACCGTCGGCGAGGAACACCACACGGTTCGAATACGACGCGGAGATCGGGTCGTGGGTGACCATCACGATGGTCTGACCGAACTCCTGCACCGCGCGCTGCATGAACCCGAGGATCTCGGCGCTCGAACGGGAGTCGAGGTTGCCGGTCGGTTCGTCGGCGAAGATGATGTCGGGCTTGGTCACGAGCGCGCGTGCGACCGCCACTCGTTGCTGCTGCCCGCCCGACAGCTCCGACGGGCGGTGCGAAAGCCGATCGCGCAGTCCGACGGTGTCGATGATGCGGTCGAGCCACGCTTGATCGGGCTTGTGGCCGGCGAGGGCCAACGGCAGCGTGATGTTCTCGATCGCGGTGAGCGTGGGCAGCAGGTTGAACGTCTGGAACACGAACCCGATGCGGTCGCGCCGCACGCGGGTCACGTCTTTGTCGGAAAGCGTGCTGAGGTCGATGTCACCGAGATAGACGTGACCGCTCGTCAGCGTGTCGAGGCCCGCAAGGCAGTGCAGGAGCGTTGACTTACCGGAACCCGACGGTCCCATGATCGCCGAGTACTGGGCGCTGGGAAATTCGACGCTGATCTCATCGAGTGCATGCACTGCCGTGTCGCCCGAGCCATAGATCTTCGAAGCTTCGACGGCGCGCGCGGCAATTGTTGTCGTGGGGGGAATCGTCGTTGTCACGGCCGCCACACTAGGGGGCGACGGTGACGAGCTGTATAGGGGATTACCCGGAGTCGCGGTCGGGAACCGGCTCGTCCGCTTGCGTGATCAACGGCTCGGCGACGCCGCGCGACTCGGGTGACGCTGGTTGCGGTCGGCGTCCGAGCCACACGAACCAGACCGCGCCGAACACGCTCAACAGGATCGACAAGAGCAGGTTGAAGCGCACTCCGAAAATGCGCGTCGCGTCGTCGATTCTCAGTGCCTCGAACCAGATGCGGCCGAACGTGTACATCGCTACGTACAGCGCGAATGCCTGACCGCGCTTCAGAGTGAAACGACGTTCGACGAACACGATGGTGGCGAACACCAACAAGCACCACAACGACTCGTAGAGGAATGTGGGATGGAACGTTGCGTACTTCGTGAAACCGGACGGACGATGCGCGAGGTCGATCTCGAGTCCCCACGGCAGCCTCGTAGGCCGGCCGAACAGCTCTTGGTTGAAATAGTTGCCCCAACGACCGATCGCCTGCGCGAGCACGACTCCCGGCGCGATCGCGTCCATGAGCGCGAGCGTGTCGAGATGTCGACGGCGCGCGAGCACGAGTACCGCGATGAGACCGCCCCCGACCGCGCCCCAGATCGAAAGGCCACCCTTCCAGATCTCGAAGATCCCGACGAAGCCGCCGTCGCTCCACGAGTAGCCGGTGAACAGGTGGTACACGCGCGCGCCGACGACGCCTGCGATCACGACGGGGACGACGATGGCACCGAAGTCCTTCGAGCTGCGCCCGGCGCGCGTCCAGCGCTTCTCCGCCACCTGGGTCGCGACGAGCACGCCCAGGGCGAGCATCAGCCCGTACGCGTGCAGGGGAAGGGGCCCGATGTGCACGATGCCGTGCTTCGGGCTCGGAATGAACGCCACCGTCACGGCGCAATCGTATGACGGTTCAAGTCGAAGACGGCAGGAGGCCGATGCAGTGCTCGTGAACGGACGCATGCTCGCCGCCATCGCAGTCGTCTCCGTAGGAGGGCTGCTGGCCGGATGCCAACCGACGTCGCCGATCGGGCTTCCGGGTGGTTCGGGCTCGGGTTCGGGCCCGGGTCGGGCGGCGACGGCTCCCGGGCCGAGCCTCGCGGGCTGCCCGATGTTCCCGAAGTCCAATGCCTGGAATCAGAACGTGTCGGGCCTGGCGGTGCGTTCGGACTCGGCGACGCTCCTGCGGAACATCAGTTCGCCGGGCAAGACGAACCTTCACCCCGACTTCGGTGGCGCCGGCGCGTACGGCGTTCCTTTCAAGATCGTGCCCGCGACCCAGCCGAAAGTGCCGATCACCTTCACGGCGTACGCCGACGAGAGTGATCCGGGGCCCTACCCGATCCCCCGCAATACCCCGATCGAGGGTGGCGCGGCGAGCGACGGCGACCGGCACGTCCTCGTCGTGCAACAAGGCACGTGTCGTCTCTACGAGCTCGGCCGGGCGTTCTGGCAGACGAATCATTGGAACGCCGACGTGGGGGTCAACTGGGACCTCAGGTCGAACGCGTTGCGGCCCGCGGGATGGACGTCGGCCGATGCGGCGGGACTCCCGATCCTGCCCGGGCTCGTGCGCTACGACGAGGTGGCGGCGGGTGCGATCGAACACGCGCTGCGGTTCACCGCACCCGCGACCCGACGCGGATACATCGTTCCGGCAACGCATTGGGCGTCGTCGTCGACGAATCCGGCGCTCCCGCCGATGGGACTGCGGCTGCGGCTCGCAGCGAACTTCTCCCTCGCCGGGTTTCACGGGCAGTCGCTCGTGGTCCTGCGGGCATTGAAGAACTACGGGATGATCGTGGCCGACAACGGGTCGTCGTGGTACGTCACGGGCTCGGCCGACAAGCGCTGGGACGACAACGACCTCAACCAGCTGAAGACGGTTCCGGGTTCGGCGTTCGAAGCGGTGAACACGGGCGCTACGCATCACTGAACCTTGCGGCGGCATGCCGGGGCTCGTTCGAGGGAGGTGGGCCGCGCCGCCATCGGGCCGCCCGGCGCCGAGGGGAATTACGGCGAGTCACGGCGGGGCACCATCGGAATTCTCCGTCGCGGCGATTCGTCGGAAGATTCGTCGGAACGGCCTGACCAGGCTTCGGCGATCGCGACGCGGCGATTCGTCGGAAGATTCGTCGGAACGGCCTATCGTCAGCGGGTGCCCGATCCCCGCCCTCCCGAGAAGCCCGACGATCGCCGCGAGAGCGACGAGACCGAGCTCGAGGACGCCGCTCGCCAGGAAGCCGAGTATCCGGCCGACGAAACGAACGAGGGATAGGACGACCCGGCGAAGAATCTTCGGAAGATTCTTCGCAACCGCGTGCCCCCCGAGCCTCGGGCGCGCGACGAATCGCCTCTTGACTTCGGACGTAACGTCAAGTTGGACTGCGCGGCCGCGGTCCCCTCAAGGCCCAGCAACGACGCGGCGCGCGCAGTCCATCGCGTGTCGACGCCACGGCGAAACGACCGATCAGTTCGGCCGACGCCCCTCAGGGCCACCACTTCATTTCGCAGACCGTCCGTGCCGCAGGGCGGATCGGGAATCCGCGCGCAACGACCGGAACCGAGGATTTGTCACTGAGAAATCGGGATTATCCTGCATCCATGCTGACCGATGAGGGCGCGTAGCGATGGCGCGCAACGATGCGAATCCGCCGATGCCGGAGTTCTCGACTTCATACGTCCTGCAAGAAGTCGACCCCAAATGGCTCACCCAAGCCGTCAAGCCCAAGCAGTTCCTGCACATCGACCA
>JAUZEI010000333.1 GCA_030839105.1 Actinomycetota bacterium | reverse complement strand
TCATCCACCACGGGGTCGACCACGCCCGCTTCGCCCCCACGCCCGACGACACGACCGACCTCGCCCTGCTCGCGCGCCACGGCGTCACCCGGCCTTACATCGCATTCGCGAGCACGATCGAGCCCCGCAAGGACGTGCCGACCCTCGTGCGCGCCTTCGCCCGCATCGCGGGCGCGCATCCCGAACTCCAACTCGTGCTCGCCGGCCGCGACGGCTGGGGAGTCGCGGACGCCCGCGCCGCGATCGAGAAGAGCGGCGTCGCGACGCGCATACTGCGGCCCGGCTATGTCGACAACGCGACGCTGGCGGCGCTGTTCCGGCGGGCCGAGGTCATCGCCTACCCGTCCCTCGTCGAGGGTTTCGGTATGCCCGCGCTCGAGGCACTCGCCAGCGGCACGCCCCTCGTCACGACCTCGGGCTCGGCCCTCGAGGAGGTCGTGGGCGAGGCGGCGCTGCTTGTCTCACCCGCCGATGCCGACGGTCTGGCGCGCGCGCTCACAACCGTGCTCGACGACGCGCCGGTCGCGGCGCGGTTGCGCGCCGCGGGACCGGCCCGGGCCGCGACCTTCACCTGGGAACGTTCGATCGACGCGCACATCGAGGCCTACCGGCGCGTGCTCGGTCACCGCTCCCCCGGCCGGGGTGGACTCGGAACCGCCGTGCCCGGATGAGGGCACTCGTCACGGGCGCGACCGGCTTCGTCGGCCCGCACCTCATCGCCCACCTGCGCGAGTGCGGTGACGACGTCGTGCTCCCGGGCGACGCAACGGGCGCGAACGGCTCGTTCGACATCACCGACCGCACGGCCGTGCACGAAGTCTTCGACGCGCAACGACCGGAAGTCGTGTACCACCTCGCGGCGTGGTCCGACGTCGGCGCGTCCTGGCGCGACCCGATCGGGTGCCTGCGCGTCAATGTCGAGGGGACCGCGAACGTTCTCGACGCGGCCCGCGCGTCCGGCGTCGACCGGGTCATCGTCGTCGGCAGTTCCGAGGAGTACGGGAAGATCGACGACGACGGCGGCCGCCTGAACGAAGAGGCGCCGTTGCGTCCGATCACTCCCTATGGCGCAAGCAAGGTCGCGGCATCGTTCTTGGCTCTGCAGGCCTGGCTCGGAGGCGAGCTCGAGACGATACGCGTCCGCGCCTTCTCTCACACAGGCGCGGGACAGTCGGACCGCTTCGTCGTCCCGGCGCTCGCGCAACGAATCGTGGCCGCCGAACGCGCTCACGCGTCGTCGATCAAGATCGGGGCGCGTTCGCCGGTGCGCGAGCTCTCCGACGTACGCGACGTCGTGCGCGCGTACCGACTACTCCTGGAACACGGCGAACCGGGCGCCGTCTACAACGTGTGCCGCGGTAGCGGTGTCTCGATCGGCGAGATCGCCGACGGCCTGGTGGCGCGCGCCGGCGGCCGGATCACCGCGGAAGTCGACGAAGCGCTCGTTCGCCCCGTCGAGGTTCCCCGCCTGGTCGGCGATCCGACCAGGCTCGTCGAGGCAACCGGATGGGAGCCGGAGTTCTCCTTGGACGACACCCTCGACGCCGTCCTCGGCCACGCGCGCGCTCAGGGTTCCTGACGGTCGAGCCAGCCCAGGAGGGCCGCGATCGCCCGGGGATCGTGCCGGAGGCGGTGCGGGCCGTTGGCGACGATCCGGAGATCGACGCAGCCTCCGCCCGCGATCGCGAGGCGGCGCGCGTCGTCGACGGGGACGACGTCGTCCGCGCTGCCGTGGACCAGGAGCCAGGGCCGCGCTCCGATGCGCTCGGCCGCCGCGACGGGATCGAGGGTGCCGATCGCGCGAATCCAGGCTTCGGGGTCCGGAGGGAAGTCGGGCGTCCGCAACACGCCGGTCCGCCGCGCGTATTCGATGAACCATTCGGGCTCGCGCACCCAGGTGCGGAGCGAGGCGGGCGCGGCGAAGGTCGCGATGCCGCGCACCCGGACGTCGTCGGCCGCCACAACGAGCGCGAGGGTCCCGCCGAGGCGAAATCCCGCGATCCACACACCGGTGATGTCGGTGCGGGCGTGCAGCGCGTCGACCGCCGAGCGAACGTCGGCGAGCCAGCCCTCGATGGAGAAGTCGCCCTCGGACGGTCCCGTACCGCGAAACGTGAACGTGAGCCCGGCCCAACCCGACTCGCGCGCGATCCGGTCGCACAACGTCTGGTCGGTGTTCCCGACCGCGGCCGCACCCCCGGCTCCCCGCGGAAACCCCGGTAGGACGAGCAACCCCGGTACCCGCGTCACGCCCGTCGGACGCGCGAAATGCGCGCCCAGACGCAATCCTTCCGAGACGAGCTCCTCCATGTCGGTGGTTATCCTGACTCGCGTGACCGCCTCGACCACGAACCAGGGCCCTTCCGCGGTGCCCGCGCCCGCACTCAAGGAGTGGGCCGCGATCGTGCACGCGCTCCTCGAGGGCGAGCAGATCGCCGATGTGCGCAAAGGTGGGATCCGCGAGGACGGCCGCCACTTCGACATTCCGGCGCGCCGGTGTTGGCTGTCGCCGACCGCCGAACACCAAAAGGGCGAGCTCCTGAAGCCCGCCTACGCGCACTGGGTCGACCTCGCCACCGCGTCGCCGGTCGGTGAGCCGATCACGGTGCAGGGATGGGCCGACATCGTCGACGTCGCGACCATCACCGAGCCCGAACACCTCGACGCAATCGACTCGAAGCTCATTTGGGCGCGCGACTACGTCGAGTCGCGGTTCACCTGGAAGAAGCGCGATCCGCTCTGGGTGCTCGTGATGCGGGTGCACCGCCTCGGCACCCCGCTGACCGTGGCGTGGGACGACAGCTACGGCGGCTGCACTTCGTGGGTCACCTACGACGGGCTTCCCGCCGACCCCGCGACGCTCCCGAGCGAGGCCGTCCTCTCCGATGTCGCCTTCGAAGCGAAGCGCAAGGGCATGCGCGAGGCCCTACCCCCGGCGTGCTGGGAGCACTAGGGCCGCCGCGCAGGTGCTCGGGCGTCAGCCCGCCGATTCGGGGTCGGCGGCGATCCGAATCGAGCGGTGCGCGCGGTAGCCGCGGTTGCGCGCCTCGGGGATCGTCTGCGGCGAGATGGCGAGGTACTTCTCCGACGCGAGCACGCGGTCGACGGCGGCGGTGACGGCGGGATCGGCCCCGTAGAGATCGAGGTCGTAGAAGATCTGGGTGCGCTTGTCGCCGAGGTAGCGGTAGTGCTCGAACTGCACCGGCCGGGCCATGACCGAAATCTACCGGCGCCGCCGCTGGCTGGCCCGCAACGGACGCCGAGCGTCAGGGACCGGGAACGTTGAACGGGGGGTGCCGAAGCACCCCCCGTTCGATCGACTGATTCGGACCCGTCGGGGCCTGTGTGCCGGTGGGACCATTCCCAGCAGCTCCGACGGTGGTGCAGCGGTTTGGATTCCGCAAGGTGGTCCAGTCGAATACGACGGCCTAGCGGCCGTGCACCTCCGAAGTCCCAGATTTATCGTGCATCTGCTGGACCACCTCCTTTCTCCGGTACGGACTTTGTACCAGATCGGCGGCGGCGGTTGGAAGCGTTTGCGGCGCGTTTCACATTCCCGAAACGCGTGTTCCGCCATCGAGCCTGCTCAGGCGGCTGCTCACGCGGGGCGGGGCCCGGTCGGCCCTTCTCCGGGGGCCGGACCGGCGGGCGGTCCGATTGCCCCGATCGCCCGGAGATACGCCAGCTGCGTCTCGATGACGGCGTGCACCTGCTCGGGCAGGTACGCCTCGCCGGTCACCCGGGCCCGCTCGAGGATGTAGTCGACGGTCTCCGCGCCGCCCACCACGACGTCGCCCGGCGGGTTCGCCGACGAGCCGTTCCCGGTCACGCCCTTGCGCCGGAAGTACTCCAGCTGGAAGTCGAGGATGCGTCGCACGTCGTCGGGGGTAAGCGTGGCGGCGACGACGTCGGGGACGTGCTCGACCACCCACTCGTACGCCTCCTCGGGATCGAAGACGGGGGGCGGCGGCTCCATGGCGAGGCGGCCGGCCTCGCGGATCACGAACCAGGCCGCGATCCCGCACGCGACACCGATCACCACCAGAGCGGTCAGGAGGGCCACGGGGCGAAGCTACCCGGTCGTCCTACGACAAGGCGTAGACATCGAAGTGAAACGGAACCAGCTGAAAGGCAGCCGGTCTGCGCTTCACCGTGCGCTTCAGGAGTGGGCTCACGTAGTCGACGGTGCCGAGATACTTGGTTCGGGTCGAGCTCGCCGCCGGTCCGGCGCCCGGCGCGCGCAACGCGATGAGATAGCCCTTGTCGAAGCCCGATGCCGCGAGCTGGGCTCGGGCACTCGCCGGATCGAACTGCACGTCCTTGGCGAACGGATTGCTCGGCATCCCGACGACGGCTCGACCGAACGTGAGTCCGAGCGGCAGCGCGAACGCCCGGTACGTGTTCTGGAAGAACCAGCCCGGCGGCGGCGTGGGCGGGGCCGAATAGACGATCGCACCGTTGCCCTCGGTGCGGGTGAGGGTGTCGAGACGGTCGAGGGCCTGGTACGCGTCACCGAACAACGGATAGCGCGTGATCCGGTGCGTCTCTTTCAAGTTGGGCACGAAGGCGACTGCGGCGATCACGCACAACGCGGCGCCGGCCAGACGGGCCGCGGTGCGCTGACGCGCCTCCAACGCGGTCGAGCGCTCGAACCCCTCGACGATGAGGTGCAGTCCGATCGCGGCGAACACCAGCGCGGCCGGGAGGACTTCACTGAAGAGATAGCGGTCGTAATAGAGGTAGTACGCGTGCGGCATCGAGACCTTCACGCGCGCCGCGAACAACAGGGTGTACGAACAGATCACCAGGAGCAGGAGCCAACCGTTCACGCCGTCGAGATATCTGCCCGGGCGCACGAGCACCGCCGCGAGACCGGCGAGCGTCAGGAGCACGAGCACCGGACCCCAGCGCCACGTCGCGTCGACGAGACCGCCGTGGTGCATGAAGATCAACGCGACGAACGTGCCGCCGACCAGCACGCCGTACGCAACGCGCCAGAACGTCTCCGGTCGATCGACGACTCGGGGCCGCACGAAGCGCGTGATCAGGACGGTCGCGCCGAGTACCGCGGCCAGCCCGGCGGCGACGGTGAGCACGAGCGGGATCGAGACGTCGAAGAGCTTCGCCCGGTTGGCGACCTTGAACAGG
>JAUZEI010000328.1 GCA_030839105.1 Actinomycetota bacterium | reverse complement strand
AACCTCGCATCTGCCGTTGTCACCCTCACCCGTTGCCGGCGGCGCGGCCACTGCCGACGCGGTCGCTGGACGCGAGTCGCCTCTCCATCTGCGCGCGCACGCCTTCGAGGTCGTGTTGGGCGGCGACGATCCAGTCTTCCGCCGCACCGCCGAGCAGCGGAGATCTCAGCGTCGCGCACGCGCGTTCGGCCTCGGCGGTGTCGTGCGACTGGCCGGCCAGATAACGGCGCGCCTGGGCGACGGCAGTTGCCGCGTCGCACTCCCCCTCGTCGAGGTCGAGGTGCAGCACTCCGTTATCGCGCGTCAACCGGGTCGCGGGCAGGAGGTGCCGCCGCAGGCTGGAGAGCACGACGTCGAGCCGATGACGATTCGAACGCGGCGAGCCGTTCGGCCACAACATCTCGCACAGGCGTTCGCTCGAGACGCCATCCGCGCCGGCAAGCGCAAGCGCGCTCAGGGTCTCGAGCTCATGGCGCGTGCCGAACGACACCGCGCGTCCTTCGACTTCCGCATGCGGAGCACCGAGCACCTGGATGCGCACGGGCGCGCCGCGCAGCAACCGCTTCCATGCCGCGTCGTCGGCGTCGGCTCCGGCGCGCGCCCGTGCCGACCGCTGCAGATACGCGCTGCGTTGAGGACTGATGTTGGCGAGCTGCAACTCGGCGCGCGCGGTGAGGTAGCGCGCGCCGGCATATTCGAGGTCACGGATGCTCTGGCGCAGGAGCGCGAGCGGCTCGTCGGTTTCGCCCAGCCGAATAAGGGTTGTCGCGAGCTCCAAGCGCGCGCGACCGAGCTCGAGGTGGTTGTCGACTCCTTCGAGCAGCCGGCGACCGGCCGCCGCGCTGGCGTGGAGATCGCCGTACTCGCGCTGCGCGATCACGTACGCCTCGAGCGCCCAGTGCGACCACCAGTCCTCACCCACCCGTTCGTAATAGTCGAGGGCGAGGCGGGCGTCGGCGATGCCGCGCAACGGATCCCGGGCCGACGTGAGCACCGCGCGAATCGTCCGGACGATCGCGCCGTACCACTCGTTGCGCAGTTCCGCGGCCTTGGCGAGCCCGGACGAGAGATGCACCTCCGCCTGCTCGAACTCGCCTCGCATCGCGGCGACGGTTCCGAGCGCGGCGCGCATGACCGGTTCCTCGTACCGATCGAGCGGATCGGGTTGGCGGTAGAGCGCCTGCTCACCACACCTCGCGGAGCGTTCGACCGCTGCGAAATCTCCCATCCACCAACGGAAGAGTGCGAGGTACACCGCCGCGATGCTGATCATGCGATCGTCGTCGCGCAGCCGGGCCGCGCCGAGCTCGCGCTCCGCGATGCGCGCGGCGCGCCCGAGGTCACCGTCCCGGTATGCGGCGAGCGAGAGGTGCACCGCGCTGAACTGACTCGCGGGCGTGGCCGACCCGAGGAGATCGCGCGCCCGGTTCCACCGCTGCTCTGCGCTCTCGAGATTGCCCTCCCCGAGGTCCTGCAGACCTTCGAGGAAGCACGCCCAGCCTTCGCCGAACTCGTCGCCTCTAGTCGAGAACTCCTGCAGGCCCGCGGAAAGGATCCCGCGGCCGCGGGTGCGATCGATCGCGCAGATCGCGACGCCGGCCGTGAGTGCCGCCCAGGGACGTCCGGCGTAGTCGACGGAACGGAGTCGATCGGCGTAGGGCACCAGGCGGTGCACGAGGTCATTGCTCAGCAGCGCTTCCGCGCCGCGCTCGAGCGTCTCGAGGATCGCGGCCGGCGCCGGTTCCGCCGCGAGGCGGCCGACGACCTCGGCGACCGTCAACCCGCCTTCGGGCGAAGCCGCGAATGCGCACGTGTTGGATACGTCCATGTCCCCCGCGCCCGTGACGCGGGCCCCGCCCGGGGCCCCGCCTTACTCCCGGGTAACGATAGGGACAGCGCCCCGGATGCACCAGAGAAACTGTGGATTTCCTGAATGAAGGCGCGGCAACGTCCGACCGGACGCCCGATATCTCCAGATTTTGACGAAAATGCTCCTAGGTCGGAGTCACCGCCGCCGATGCCGGTGATGCCGCACCGGTCCCACTCGGGTTCTTCGCCGCGACCGTGAACGTGTAGGCACTACCGGTCGTCAATCCGATGACCGTCCCGGTCAGCACCACGCCGAACGTCGTCGCCGGCTTCGCGACGCCCGCCAGATACGGGGTGACCACATAGCCCGTGATCGCCGCCGTCCCGTTGGAGGCGGGTGCGGCCCATGTCAATGTCACCTTCTTGACGCCCGGAGCGACCGACACGATGGTCGGTGCGGTGGGCGCGCCCACGATGATCGCCGACGTCGGCACGGAGATGTCTCCGGTGCCTCTCGCGTTCTTCGCCGCGACGGTGAACGTGTACGACTTGGCGTTGGTGAGTCCCGTGATCGTCCCACTGAGCGTCACCGCGGTGAAGGTCGTCGCCGGCTTCGCGACTCCGGCGAGATACGGGGTGACCACGTAGCCCGTCACGACCGATCCGTTCGCGTTCGTGGAGGCGTGCCACGTCACCTTCGCATTGGTCGAGCCCGGCGTTGCGGTGACACCGACCGGTGGGATCGGCGTGCCGACGACGATCCGTCGCACCACGGTCGCGGCCGGCCCCGTACCGTTCGCGTTCTTGGCCGCGATGGTGAAGCTGTATGTCTTCGCGTTGGTGAGTCCGGTGATCACCTGTGCAGTCGCGACTGACGCGAAGGTCCTCGCGGGCTGCACGACCGGACCGGTCGCAGTGATCAACGACGGGGTGATGACGTAGCCCGTGATCGGAGAGCCACCATTGCTCGCCGGTGCCGTCCATTTCACGGTCGCCGCGCTGCTTCCGGCGATGGCCATCGGAGACGACGGAGCCGTCGCGAGCCCGAACATCGTGTGGTACATGGTCGGAACGCCACCGACAAGCGTCGACACCGCGTAGTAACCCGCGGACAGCTGGAACGTCGCGGAACGTGTTGCGGCGGCGGTCGCCGCGACCGGCGTCGTGCCGAACGGTGTGTCGCGATTGTTCGTGAAGTACACCCGGTACCCGGTGATGTTCGCCACCGCGGGCGCACCCCACGTCAGTGTCAGGGCAGATCCGCTGTGCGTGCCGGTGACGGGTAGCCCCGGCACGGAGGCGTGGGCGACGATCGTGCTCGCCACGTCGGTGTTCCCCGCCGTCTTCTTCACGAACGACAGACTCAGGACGAGCGTGCCGCTGATTTCGGGAACGAGCCGGAAGAAGTGCGTCGAGAACGTCGCGCCCGGCTGGATCACGTTCGTCGCGTCCTTCAACCGTTCGGCGGGCGAATAGATGTAGTTCAAGCGCCCCGTTTGAAGCAGTTCGACCGAGGGGTTGAAGACCGGAACGTCGGCGACGTTCTTCAGCAGTATCCGTACTCGGTACGGCGCACCGATCGCGGCCGTGTTGTCGGTGTCCACCGTCATCTGCAGCGCGGAACCTCCCCAGACATGCAGCGAGTTGGGGCTCGTTGACGCAACGAGGTGGATCGGGACTCCCAAGGGCTCGAGCGAGCCGGAGTACTGCGCGCCGAGTGTGTAGAAGCCCTGCTTGTCGCCGCGAATGACCCAGTTGGCCTGCGCGCTCTGGCCGCCGGGAATGTCGGGCAGGGTGCGCGTCAACGTTTGCGGCTTCGACGTGGGCGCGAGGCTGAGCCCGCTCGGAAGTGCGCCCAGGCTCGCGGTTCCATGCTGGAAGGAGAACACGGAGCTCCCCAGGTTGCTGACCACGACCCGCACGTCGAAGAATTCCTTCAACCACTTGGCGCGTCCGGGAATGATCATCCAAAGCACCGTCGGGGTCACGCCGACGTAGCGGACCTGCGGATAGATCGTGTAGTTGCCGATCCCCTCGCAGATCGCGCCCGGGGTGCAAGCGCCGCCGCCACCTCCGCCGCCCCAACTCGCACCCAGGATCCCTTGCCCGGACGCGTTTCCGCCGAGCGAGAAGTCGTGTGTCGTGCCGTCGACGAACGCGAGGTGGATGTCGAACTGGTACACGTTCTGGTTTGCGGCGTCGTTGGGATCGATGCCCAACGACTGCAGGGTGGCGATGTCGGTG
>JAUZEI010000283.1 GCA_030839105.1 Actinomycetota bacterium | reverse complement strand
AGCACGAGACCCAGAGCATTGAGGCGGTCGTCGATCGTGGTCACAGCCACCTCTCCAGGAATGCCGGTACGTCGGTGCCGTACCAGCGGTGGTCGCCTTCGAACACGCCATGGACGAGAGACCCGTCGGGCGCTCCCAGGCGCGCGTACACGTCGCCCAGTCGAACAACTGTCGTGCGGGCGACGTCGGCGGGGAAGATCATGTCGTCGGTTCCCGACTCGACGAGCAGTGGGCGCGGTGCGATGAGCGCGGCGATGTCGAGGTGCTCCAGCGCGCCGAGTTGACCCGGCATCACCTGCGAGCCGCACATATTGAAAGGGACGGTGTGCGCGGCTGCCCACGACGACAGGTAACCGGACACCACCGCGGCGCGGATGCGATCGTCGAGCGCGGCCAGGAGGAGTGTGCACGTGCCGCCGAACGAGAGGCCCGCGGCCGCGATTCGGGCCGGGTCGACGAGTGGGTGCGCACTCAGCACGTCGAGCGCACACCGGAGGTCCCAGAGGTTGCGCTCCAGCGGCACGATGCCCGACATCGTGGCGCAGACGAGATCCCAGTCGCAGTGATACATGTTGTCGGGCATCCAGTCGGAGCGTTCTCCGAAACCGCGCATGTCGGGCGCGAGCACCACGTAGCCGAGTTGCGCGAGTTGGTGTGCGTAGGCTTCGTCGGGAGGGCCGGCTTCGGTGCCGCAGATGACCGACTTTCCCGGCCCGTGCCCGTGCACCGCGAGCACCGCCGGGCCGGGAGGCGCATCGCGCCGCGCGTGCGGGACGAGCAGATACGCCGGCACCGACATCGTCGCTTCGACGTCGAACACGACCCGCGCCCGCGAATAGTCGCCGCAGTCGACCTCCTCGGTCGTCTCGAGGTCGAGCGGGACCGGCGACGGATGCGGGCCGAGGAGATCGGCGAGTCGCGCCCGCGTGCGCGTCCGCCACTCGCCGAGATCGGCCGGAGCCGGCGGGGAGGCGGCGCCGTTCTGCTCGAGTTGCAGTCGCCAGTACGCCCAGTTCGAGAAGTTGCGGGTCCGGCTCACGCCTGCTCGCCGAGCGCCCAGCCGAGGCCGCCCGCGAGATGACGGAGATACGCGGGCGACTCCCAGGCCGACGGGAAGTGACCGAGGCTGGAGGAGAACACCCGGCCGTCGCCCTCCGCGAAACACCACGACAGCGGGTACCCGAACGAGGGCGCACGGGCGCCGGACGCGGAGAGATCGAGCTCACCGTCGCGCACCCGCAACAGGACCTGCGCGTCGGGACGCAGGTCGCGGAACTGGTACACCTCGTCGTGCCAGCGCCAGTCGGTTCCGAGGTGCGCGCACGCGGGATGGGTCGGATCGAGCACGTCGGCGACGAACGTCTGCGTCCAGGGATGACCGTCGAAGCGCGCGCCGACGATCTCGCCGTACTCGTCCCAGCCGTAGCACGCGTCGGTCGCGGAGTGGATCGCGCAGATGGCGAGACGCCCGCCGCGCACCCCCTCGACGATGGCGCTCTGTTGCTCCACGCTCCACGGCGTCTCGCCGATCGTGAAGAGCACGAGCGCGCGGGCGCCGGTGATCGCGTCGACGGAAACGTCACGCACATCGCCGACGCGTTGGGCGCGCAGTCCGTGCATCTCCGCGATCTGCCCGACACCGACCGCCGCCTGATCGAGCACGCCGTGAACGCCTGCCGGGCCGTCGCGATAAGGCGCGACCTGGGTCACGAACAGCAGCGATTCAGCCATGACGCGGCAAGGTAGCCGCAGTAGCGTCAACCCGCATGCCTCGCATGCAGATCGGATTCATAGGGCTCGGCGCGATGGGTTTGCCCATGGTGCGCCACCTGCTCGGCGCGGGCCACGATGTCACGGTCGCGTCACGGAGCCGGCCGCCGATCGACGCCGCGATCGCGGCGGGTGCGCGCGACGGAGTCGATCCGGGCGCGGTCGTCGCCGCGAGTGACATCACCTTGTTGTGCGTCCCGGACTCCCCCGACGTGGTCGAGGTGATCGATGCCGCGCTTCCCGCCCTCGGCGCCGGGAAGACCGTCGTCGACACGTCGACGATCGACCCCGAGGTCGAGCGCGAGCAACACGAGCGGGTCTCGGCTACAGGAGCGTCGTATCTCGACGCGCCACTGTCGGGCGGTTCGATCGGCGCCGAGCGCGGGACGCTCACGGTCATGGTCGGCGGCGAGGCCGCGGTGCTCGCAACCGCGCGGCCCGCGCTCGAACCGTTCGCGCAGCTCATCGTGCACGCAGGCGGGCCGGGTTTCGGACAGATCGTGAAGCTGTGCAACCAGCTCGTCTACGCGGCGCAGATGCTCGCGGTGTCGGAAGCGTGTGCACTCGCGGTCAAGGAAGGCGTCGACCTGAACGTCGTGCACGAGGTGATGACGCATGCGACCGGCGACTGCAACGCGATCCGCACGCGCATCCCGTTCGAGGGGGCTCGACCCGACACCCCGGCGTCGAACGGCTGGAAGCCGGGCTTCATGACCGCCCTCATGGCGAAGGACGTCGATCTCGTGTTACGCGAGTCCGCGCGTGTCGGCATCGCAGCGTCCAGCGCCGAGCTCGTACAGCCCGTGCTCGCCGCCGCCGTTGAAGCCGGCTACGGACGCGAGGACTTCTCCGCCCTGGGCAAGATCGTCCGCACTCGATCGAACCTCCCGTAACCGATCCGCCACCCACTCGACCCGTGTTGGCAGGATTCGCGCGCCTCACGCTCTTTTTCCTGCCAACAGTGGGCAGGATTTCAGGCGCGTGGCGCCCGTTTCGCTGCCAACAGTGGGCAGGATTTGGGTCAGAGTTGCGGGGCGGGGCCGAGCGGGGCGAGCCCTACCCCGAGCTCGGACTCGGCGAAGGCGAATCCGGCAACTGCGATCGGGGCGATCGGCGGACCGGTCGGCGTCCGCGTCGCATCCAGCTCGAGCCGGACGTGGCCACCCGATCGACCGGGACCGTACGACAACTTCGCGTCGGCCGGTTCGTCGCCTTTCGCGCGCCGGAAACCGTCGGCACCGCCGACGAGTGACACCGTCGACGTCTCGTCGAATTGAGCCGCTACTGCCGTGCCCGCGTTCCCCCATCGCACTCGTGTCCCCGCCGCGACGACCACACTCTCCAGCGCCGCGCTCGGGACGTCGGCGACTCCCTCGACCACGGCGTGGTGCAAGATCATCAGACCCAACTCGGGGAGTGCGGCCTCGACGTAACCGAGTCCGGCCCCGAAGCGGGGGTTGCATTCGGTCGCGACCCAGCCGTCGGCCGCCGCGATGCCGTCGAGCGTGAACGCGCCGCGGTACCCGACCGTCGCGCGCAGGTGCTCGCCCACACGCGTCGCAGCACACCTCATCGTCTCGACGACGTCGGCCGGGGGGTCGAAGAACGTCGCGCAACCGCAGAACCGCAAGCGCGGCGACTCGGCCGACCGCAACGTGACGAGCTCGACCGGGCGAAACACGGCAACACCGTCGTCCACGACGAAGCCGTGGATGCTGCACGGCACACCGTCGACGAATGGCGCGACGCGGACCCGGTCGCAGCGCTTGCCCAGAAACTCCAACGCGGCCTGTCGATCGTTCTCGTCGACGACCCAGCGGACACATTCGCCCGCACCGTTGAAGCCTTCGCGAGCATCGCCCGCCCACACGGTTCCCGCGCCCCGGTCGAGCGCCTCGACGGCTCCCGCGATCGACTGCGGATCGGCGGGGACGACGTGGGAGTGCGGACGGGGGACACCGATCTTGTCGAACCACTGGTCGGCAATCGTCTTGTCCTCGATCGCCACCCACTCCGACCGGCGCGCGCCGAAGGCGGGGCGGTCGCCGAACGATCGCACGTCGAGGAACGGCGGAACCATCACGATCGCGTCGCCGTGCGGATCGAAACGCGCGACCGCGTCGAGCACGTCGGCAGAGGGTTGCACGAGCTCACGTTCGTCGTCGCGGAAACTTGCGACGAGGTCGTCGGTCGGCGCGACGTTGCGAACGACGACCTCGACGTCGTGTCCCTTCGGGACGAGACCGGTACCCGCACCACTCGCGATCACGAGGAACCGCGTGGCGCCGAGGCGCCGCAGGTGCTCTACGGGTTTCACTGCAGCCACTGCCATCCCACCCGCGATGATCACCGACCGCCCGCCGAATACCGAGCGCAGCTGGGCTCGGACCAGGTCGTGCAGCGCGTCCATCACGCAAGGCTATGAAGCTGCCCGCCGCGCGCTCCGGCAGTTTGTCGGGCCGTGTCATCCGCACGGCCGCTCGGCTCCGTAGTAGGGGCGTTCGCAGACCACTGAGCCGGAAGGATCCCTATGACTGTCGACGAGCGCGCCTTCGGTGCGCTGATCGAGGAATCGAACGACCTGCACAGTGACTCGATGCAGACGACACGCACCGCCCTCGCGGAGCTCGTCGAGACGGGTCGGGAGAGCGGCATTACTCCCGAGCAGGACACGGAGGCCGGCGCCGAGCGCCGCGCACTCCTCGCCCGTGGCATCGGTGGAGGCAAGGCGCTGGCGGCGGCCGGAGTCGGCGGCGCATTGCTCGCCTTGATGGCTCGTCCCGCGTTCGCCGACCAGAGCGCCGACGTCCAGATGTTGCAAACGGCAACATCGATCGAGATCCTCGCGGTCGCGACGTACGACGCCGCGTTGCATCTCTCGTTCGCCGGGTCGCTGCCCAAGGTCGTGCAGACGTTCGCGACGACCACCAAACAGCAGCACACCGATCACCAAGCGGCGTTCGCGGCGGCCACAACCGCGCTCGGCGGTAAGGCGCAGACCATGCCCGATCCCGTGCTCCTCGACGTCGTGAACAAGGCGAAGCCGAAGCTCACCGGACCGGTGCCGCTCGTCGAGCTTGCGATCACTCTCGAGATGGGCGCGGCCGAGACGTATGTCGCGTTCGTGACGACGCTTTCGGACAAGAACGCGCGCAATACCACGGCCAGCATCATGGGCGTCGAAGCGCAGCACGTCGCGGTGCTCAACGCAGTGAAGGCACTCGTCGGCGCCGGTCATCCCGAGCTCATCGCGCTCCCGCCGGCTCTGGACAAGTTGCCCGCCGCCGCCGGCAGTGTCGGTTTTCCCGACGCCTTCTACCCCTACGACATGGCCCGCGCGGCCGATGAAGGAGCCGTCAAGTGAGCGCCGACCAGCACGAGCCGATGCAGGTCACCGAGCATGAGCTGCGCTCGATGACCGCCGACGTCGACGAGATGCACAACGCAACGCTGCCGATCATGAAGGAAGCACTCGCGGAATGGTCGGAGCTGCACCAGCAGATTCGATCCGGGGTTGCGAAGGTGGCACCCAGCCGCCGGGGCTTCCTGATGGGCGCGGGTGTCGCGCTCGGCGGCAAGGCGCAGACCGCGCCCGATCCCGTCCTGCTCGACGTCGTGAACAAGGCCAAGCCGAAGCTCACCGGACCGGTGCCGCTCGTCGAGCTCGCGATCACGCTCGAGATGGGCGCGGCCGAGACGTACGTCGCGTTCGTGACGACGATGTCCGACAAGAACGCGCGCAACACCACCGCCAGCATCATGGGTGTCGAAGCGCAGCACGTCGCCGTGCTCAACGCCGTGAAGGCGCTCGTCGGTGCCGGTCACCCCGAGCTCATCGCGCTGCCGCCGGCTCTGGACAAGTTGCCCGCCGCCGCCGGCAGTGTCGGTTTCCCCGACGCCTTCTATCCCTACAACATGGCCCGCACGGCCGATGAAGGAGCCGTCAAGTGAGCGCCGACCAGCACGAGCCGATGCAGATCACCGAGCACGAGCTGCGCTCGATGACCGCCGACGTCGACGAGATGCACAACGCGACGCTGCCGATCATGAAGGAAGCACTCGCAGGGTGGTCGGAACTGCACCAGCAGCTTCGGTCCGGGGTTGCGAAGGTCGCACCTAGCCGCCGCGGCTTCCTGATGGGCGCAGGTGTGGCGCTCGGCGGCCTCGCCCTCGCGGCATGCGGAAGCAGCAGCAAGTCGTCGACACCCGCCGCGGGCAGCACCACCACGCCCACGACGGGAGCCCCGACGACGGGCGGCGGCAAGCTGACGGGAGACCTCGGAGTGGTCGCGCTCGCCGCGTCGCTCGAGAACCTGGCGGCGCAGACCTACGGCGCCGGCATCAGCGCCGCGACCGCGGGCAAGCTCGGCACGGTTCCCCCCGCCGTTGTGACGTTCGCGCAGACCGTCATGAAGCAGCACATGGACCACGCGGCCGCGTGGAACGCCGTGCTGTCGGGTGCGGGCAAGAGCCCGGTCACCGGTATCGACAAGACGGTCCAGGACGCGGTCGTCGCACCGACGTTTGCCAAGGTGAAGGACGCCGGGGGCCTCGCGAAGCTGGCCCTCACCCTCGAGAACGCGGCTGCGGCCACGTACCTCGAGGCGATCAGCGTCGTGGAAGCCCCGGCCGGCATCAAGACCGCGGCAACCATCGAGCCCGTGGAGCTGCAGCACGCGGCCATCCTGAACTTCGTGCTCGGCAACTACCCGGTGCCGGACACGTTCACGAAGATGGACGGCGCTCGGCCACTCAGCGACGTCATCGCCTGACAGCGGGCGCGCCCGGGCCGGAATCCGCTACTCCGGCTCGGGCGACTTCGCCCAGGTCGGAGCGCCCAGCCCCGTCGACGCGGGCTCCTTGCACCATAATGAGGCCTGGTGGCGGACAGTGACGACCCTCGGATCGCGCTCGCACCCGGAAGCAACCGATGGCCGGAAGGCACGACGGTCGCCCTCGGGACGATCGGCGCGCTCGGGATGGTGCTCATCACCCTGTCCGGGCTCGTGGTCGGGCCTACCGGTCCGACGGGTTCTTCCGTAGAGCGCGGGTTCCTCGCGCTCGTCCCCAAGGGCACCGCGCGGACGGTGGTCGGCGCGTCGACGATGACGCTCGGACTGGTTCTCGTCCTCGGCGCATGGCTCGTGCTCGGCCTGCTGTTGCGACGGGGCGCGGCACTCCGTCCGCTCAACCGCATCGCGTGCATCTGGGCAGTGCCGCTCATCATCGGCCCTCCCACTTTCAGCCGCGACCTCTACAGCTACGCGGCCGACGGGATGATGGTGCACCAACACATCAACCCCTACGCGCACGGGCCGATCGCGTTGGGCGCGTCGAACTTCCTGGCGCCGGTGAGTCACGCATGGCTCACGACCCCGTCGCCCTACGGCCCGCTCTTCTTGCGCCTCGCGCACGCCGCGGTGCGCGTGTCGGGTGGAAGCGTCATCAACGCGATCATGCTCCTGCGGCTGTTCGAGGTCGCGGGCATCGTGTTGATCGCGGTTTCGCTTCCGGCGTTGGCGAAGTCGGTCGGCAAGGATCCCGCGCGCGCGGTCTGGCTCGGCGTCTGCAACCCGCTCGTGCTGTTCCACTTCGTCGCCGGTGGTCACAACGACGCCCTCATGATCGGACTGATCGTCGCCGGGCTCGCCGTGGCCACGACGGGCGCGCGCCGCCCGCTGTTGGGCGTCTTGTTGTGCATGGTCGCGGCCACGATCAAGGCCCCCGCGGTCATCCCCGCTGCGTTCATCATCGTCGACGCGGTACGACACGCGCCCGCGGAACGCCGCCTCTCCCTTTTCGCCCGCCTCTCCGGTATCGGCGGCGCCGCCTTCCTTGTGGTGGCGTGGGCGTGCAACCTGGGCTGGGGTTGGATCGGGGCCCTCGGCATACCGGGCACCAACCGGAGCCTCCTCACGCCGACGACCTTCGTCGCGCACTGGACGGCGAACGTCGTCGGTCACGACACCGAGGTACTCAGTCTCGTCCGCACCGCCGGCGCGATCACCACGGTGGTCGGCGTCGCATATCTGCTGTGGCGCGCGCCGAAGATCGGGACCGCCCGCGCGTGCGGTTTCGCGCTCGCGCTCGTCGTCGCGCTCGGCCCGATCGTCCTGCCGTGGTACGTGCTGTGGGGATTGGTGATCCTGGCCGCCGTCGGTCGGCGCATCGAGCGCGGCTTCGCGATCTTCGCGTCGGTCGTGCTGTCGATCACGGTGCAGCCCTCGGGTTCTTCCATGCCCGACTTCGTGCTCATGGCGGCAGTGGTCGTGTTGTCGTTGCTTGCGATCGCGATCGCATGGCGACCGGTGCGCGCCTGGATCCGGACCGACCTCGCAATGGCGATCGAGGAATACCGACGGCGCGGCCGCATCACGCAGAGCGCCGACATCTTGCGCCTCGTAGTCCCCGAAGCGTGGACGGCGCGTGCACGCGCCTCGGAGCCTCCCGCGGCCTGAGCGCGCCGGTATTTCGCGCACCGGCGGCTAGCTTCGACCGATGGCCGTCTCGACCGCGGTGCGACGGATCGGCGCCGTCGTCGTCACCGTTGCGGTGCTCGCCGCCGCGGTAGTCGTGGGAGTGCGGGTCTTCCGCCATCACAAGACGCCGCCGCCTGCGTGCGTCGTCAGCCGGACAACCGCCGGCAGCGGTAACCCCCCGACCATCTCGTACACCCTCGCCATCGACCAGGCCGCCAACTCGACGACGATCGCCACCGTGGGCAAGCGACTCGGCCTACCGGATCATGCCGTGACGGTCGCGCTCGCGGCCGCGCTGCAGGAATCAAAGCTGCACAACCTGCCCTACGGCGACCGCGACTCGCTCGGCTTGTTCCAGCAACGCCCCTCCCAAGGTTGGGGCACCACCAGCGAGATCCTCACTCCGAGCTACGCGGCGGCCGCGTTCTACCGCGAGCTGAAGAAGGTCGACGGCTGGCAGGCGCTCCCGATCAACGACGCCGCGCAGAAGGTGCAGCGCAGTGGGGCGCCGACCGCGTACATGCAATGGGAGTCGGAAGCACGCACGATCGCCGCCGCGCTGACGGGAGAAATTACGGCCGGGCTCACCTGTCGTTTCGCGCTCGCGCCCTCCCCCGAGCCGCCGCCCTCTCCGGTTCCGAGTCTGGCAAACGAGGTCGGCGTCTCGTCTCTCGACCGCACCTTCGCAACCGCGCAAGGCTGGACGATCGCGAGTTGGCTCGTCGCCCACGCGGAACAGTTCCGGATCGTCACTGTCTCATATGGCGGCCGCGAATGGCGGGCGTCGACGGGGCGCTGGAGGGCCAACGCGCCGAACGAATCGCGCGTTCGTTACAGCCAGCAACCGGTGGCGGCGTAAGCGTGGTCGTCAGCCTCGGGCGTGCTGGTGCGCGCCGAGGAACGCCGCCTGACCTACCGGCGGATGCTCCTCGTCGAGCCAGCGCTTCGACGCCTCGTAGCCGCGGTCGATCAGCTCTTCGGAATGCGTGAAGTCGACCGGGTTCACGGTCAACGGGCACAGTGGCGGAAGCACGCGTAGCTCGACGAGCGGCTCGTAGCGCACCACGTCGACCGCGAGTTGCTTGTGCAACAACAAGGTGAGGGCGTGCAGGGCCATTCCCAGCGCGCTCTCCGGCGGTTCGGTCAGCGCGCACGCGTGACCCGCGCACAGCACCCACACGAGGTCGACGCCGAGACCGACGGCGTGCGAGATCGGCGTGTTGTTGCCGACACCGCCGTCCATGTAGGGAACGCCGTCGATCTCGACCGGATCGAAGACCGAGGGCAGCGCCGCGCTCGCGAGCACCGAATCCACCGCCGGACCTTTCGACAACAGCACGTCTCGGCCCGTGAGCACTTCCACCGCGACGACATGAAGCGGGACCGGTGCGTCCTCGAGCCGATCGAAGGTGACGTGGCGGTCGATGAGCTCGCGTAGCGGGCCTTCGTCGATCAGGCTCTGACGCCGGCCCGCGAGCGCGAGCAGTCCTCGCCGCATGTCGGCCGGGAAGACGTCGTCGCGGTCGATGCCCTTCCACAGCTCGGCAAGATCCTCGACCGGGTCGTCGGGATGGCCGGCCAACCAGGCGCCGTTGAGGGCGCCGACCGAGGTTCCGATGATCACATCGGGACGGATGTCGCGCTCCCGGAGAGCGCGGAGCATCCCGACTTCGACCGCCCCGAGACTCGCACCGCCCGAGAGTACGAAGGCCACGGTCACCGGCGAGACGCTAGTGGCCGCACGAACCGTGATCAGACGCCGGGAAACATACGCCGCAACTCGTCGAGATCGGCGGGTCCGCGCACGGGTGGCGTGTGAGCGGGATCGAGCCGTCCGTAGACGAGCCGGACGAAAGCTTCGGCCGGGAGCTCCAGGTCGGGCTCACGGTCGGTGGTGCCCGGCTCGAGCGCCACGCGCTCCTTACCGATCGCAAGCGCGAAGTCGCGCGTGGGTTCGGTGGTGCGCACGTGCACGACGCGTTCGATGCCCGTCGGTTTGCCGATGAAACCGACGATCATGGCGATGTTGTCGACGATCAACGCCGTTGCCACGGGCTGGACCCGAGCCGACGGATCGAACATCACCTCGATGTCCCAGGTGTGGAGGGCGTGCTCGTTGAGACGCAACCCGACGAGTCCGTCGAAGTCGAGATCTATCGGCCCGAGCGTGACGTGGAACGTGGCGCGCTCGCCGGCACTGACCGCGTCGAGTCGTTCGACGCACGCGCGGTCGGCCTCGAGTCCGTCGGCGACCTTGGCGGCGGGCGACTTTGCGTTCCACTCGTCCCACACCGGCGGCGCGAAGTCGTCCGCCAGCTCCGTTCCCGCCAGACCGGTGTCGAGCCGCGCGCCCAAGATGACCGCGCTGGAGCCGAGGTGGGAGAGCACGTCGGCAATGGTCCATTCCGACGCGTACGAAGGCGCGACTATCTGATCCTCCCGGAGTGGCTCGACGATGCTGCGCAGGTGCGCCGAGGATGACTTCAGTGCTGCGAGGTGATCGGGCATCGGGGCAAGCTACCGACACGGATCGCGGCCCCGGCCCCCGCGCGATCACATCACGGCCCGATTCTGTGGTCGTTGAGCGGCTTGCGCGTTCGTGCGAGGATCCGCCCATGACCCACTTCAAGGTTGGCGACAAAGTGATCATCACCGAGGGCGACTTCAAGGGCGAGCGCGGTGCGATCATCGACAAGCACCTCATCGGCGACGGCCTCACGGTTGCGCTCGAGAAGCACGGCAAAGAGATCAAGACGCACGAGGCGCACGTCAACAAGGTCGACGCCGACTGAGTCGTCGATGGAATTGTCGGGGGGCGCTTCGGCTCCGGTCCGGACCTTCACTCGGTCCCGAGCAGCGTCACGACCGGGAGCAGCACGAAGGCCGTCACGATCGTGGCGGCTCCGCAGAACACGATGTAGTTGCGCCGCGCGACCTTGACGCGCG
>JAUZEI010000229.1 GCA_030839105.1 Actinomycetota bacterium | reverse complement strand
CGGTGCTCGACGACATCGCCGACCGCCTGCGCATGGTCTTCCGCACGGAAAACGCGCTGACCCTGCCGATCAGCGGCACCGGCTCCGCGGGCATGGAAGCGTGCTTCGTCAACCTTCTCGAGCCGGGCGACACCGCGATCATCGGCGTCAACGGCGTGTTCGGTGAGCGGATGTGCGAGGTCGCGCGTCGCTGCGGGGCGGAGGTCGTACGGGTCGACGCACCGTGGGGCCGGGCGATCGATCCGCAGCAGATGCTCGACACGCACCGTGCACACCCCGGTGCGCGCGTCCTGGCCATCGTGCACGCGGAGACGTCGACCGGCGTCGAGAACGAAATCGCGCCGCTGCGTGTACTGCAGGACACCGACACGTTGTTGTTGGTCGACACGGTCACCTCACTCGGCGGCATCACGGTCGACGTCGACGAGTGGGGTGTCGACGCGGTCTATTCGGGGACTCAGAAGTGTCTGGGCGTTCCGCCCGGGCTCGCGCCGGTGAGCTTCTCGGCGCGCGCGGTCGATCGGGTGCGGGGCCGGTCCCGGCCCGCGCAGTCGTGGTACCTCGATCTCGGCCTACTGGCCGACTACGTCGGCACGGCCCGTCGTTATCACCACACCGCGCCCATCTCCATGCTCTACGCGTTGCACGCGGGTCTGGGCGTCGTGCTCGAGGAGGGGCTCGAAGCCGCACACGCCCGTCACCGTCATGCCGGTGGGTTGCTGCAGGACGCACTGCCGGCGCTCGGCTTCCGCCCCTTCGCGCTCGACCGGCCGTTGCCCCAGCTCACGTCGGTCTGGCTCCCGGAAGGGGCCGACGATGCGAAGCTGCGGACGGAGTTACGCGTGCGCTTCGGCATCGAGGTCGGTGGCGGACTCGGTGATCTCGCGGGCAAGGGCTGGCGAATCGGGCTCATGGGTCATTCCGCGCGCGAACGGTCGGTGACCACGCTGCTCGGCGCGTTGAGCCACCTGCTGTAGCTACCCCGGCCCGACTTACCGGCCGGCAGAACTATTGGGCGACCGCGTCCGTGCCGGCTGGTTTCGGTGCCGCGAACAGTCGTTCCCGGTAGAAGCGCAGCTCCGCGAGCGACTCGCGCACGTCGTCGAGGGCGCGGTGCTGCTCCGCTTTACCGGGTCGCTTGGCGTAGACCTCCGGATACCAGCGCCGGCACAGCTCTTTCAACGACGAGACGTCGATGCTCCGGTAGTGCAGGTACGTGTCGAGATCGTGCATGTAACGATCCAGGAAGCGGCGGTCGGTACCGATGCTGTTGCCACACAGCGGAGCGGTGCCGGGTGCGGGAACGTGGCTGCGAACGTACGCAAGGGTCTGGGCGTGCGCCTCGTCGAGGCTCACGGTCGACGCGCTGATCGCCGGCAGGAGCCCCGACTTCGTATGCATCTTGCGCACGAAGTCGTCCATCTGTGCGAGCGCCGCGGCATCTTGGTGGATGACGATGTCGATGCCTTCATCGAGTGGCTCGAGGTCGGAATTCGTCACGATGCACGCGATTTCGACGATCGTGTGCTTCTCGACGTCGAGACCCGTCATCTCGAGATCGAGCCACACGAGGCTGTCGTCGTCGGCGTGGGCGGCCATGAGCGCACGCTATACGTACGCCGACCGGACTCGTGGCACGGGTTAGATTCGGCGACCGATGCCTGCTCCTCCCGTCGTCTGGCGCCCGGACGGTGAACTGTTGCGCGAGAGCAACGTCGCCCGGTTCATGGCGGACCAGCACGTCGACGACTTTGCCACGCTCGTCGCACGCTCGATCGCCGAACCCGAATGGTTTTGGGACGCCGTCGTGCGCTTTCTCGCGCTGCCCTTCGACACGCCCTACGAAACGGTGCTCGACACGTCGGACGGAATCGAATGGGCTACGTGGTTCGGAGGCGGTCGTTGTAACGCGGCGACGATGTGTCTCGACCACCTCTCCGCCGACGAGCCGGCCGTGATCTGGGAAGGCGAAGACGGGCGCACCCGCACGCTCAGCGGATCCGAGTTGCGCACACTGACCGACCGCATCGCGTCGGGCCTCGCCGCGCGCGGCGTGAAAGAGGGAGACGCGGTCGGTCTCTTCATGCCGATGGTGCCCGAAACCGTCGCCGCGCTCTTCGCGATCGCCGAGCTCGGCGCGTTCTTCCTGCCGATCTTCTCCGGCTACGGCGCCGACGCGGTTGCGATCCGTCTGCAGGACGCGGGCGCGGTCGCGGTCGTGACCGCCGACGGGTTCACGCGGCGCGGCAAAGTCGTGGCGATGAAGGAGACGGCCGACGCGGCGGTTGCGCAGGCGCCGACCGTGCACACCGTGCTCGTCGTCAGCAACGGGCATCCCGAAGCACCGATGCACGACGTTCGCGATCTGCGCCTCGACGATCTCCCGGACGCGCCTTTCGACGCGCGTTCTGTCGACAGCGAACACCCGTTGTTCGTCGCGTACACGAGCGGCACGACCGGACGTCCGAAGGGCGCGGTGCACGTGCACGCGGGATTCACCGTCAAGGTCGCCGAAGAGGTCGCGTTCCAGACCGATCTCCGGCGCGGCGAGCGGCTGTTCTGGCTCACCGACATCGGGTGGATCATGGGGCCGTGGGAGATCGTCGGCACGCTCGCCGCGGGCGGAACGTTGCTCATGTACGACGGCGCGCCCGACTACCCGGGACCCGACCGGCTCTGGTCGTTCGTGGCGCGCCACCGCGTCAACATCCTCGGTGTGTCGCCCACCCTGATCCGAGCCCTCATGGCGCACGGCGACGAGCCGGTGCGCGCGCACGACCTCTCGTCGCTCCGGGTGCTCGCCTCGACCGGCGAGCCGTGGAACGAAGGCCCGTGGCACTGGTACTTCGACGTCGTCGGCCACGGCCGGTGCCCGGTCGTCAACATCTCAGGCGGTACCGAAGTCGGCGCGTGCTTTCTGTCACCGCATGTGGTGCAGCCCCTGTCGCCGTGCTCGCTCGGTGGTCCCGCGCTCGGGATGGCGATCGATGTGTTCGACGACGAGGGGCAATCCGTTCGGGGCGAGGTCGGCGAGCTCGTGTGCACGAAGCCGTGGCCGGGTATGACTCGGGGCTTGTACCGCGATCGGCAGCGTTACCTCGACACGTACTGGTCGCGCTATCCCGGCGTGTGGTGGCACGGCGATTTCGCAAGCGTGAGCGCCGACGGCCAATGGTTCCTGCACGGCCGCTCCGACGACACGATCAAGGTCGCAGGTAAACGGCTCGGACCCGCGGAGGTCGAGACGGTCGTGGTCGCGCACCCGCGGGTGCTCGAGGCGGCGGCCGTCGGCGTCCCCGACGAGCTCAAGGGCGAGACGTTGTGGGTTTTCGTGGTACCCGGTCCCGGTGTCGAGCCCGACGAGGAGCTGCGCGCCGAACTGTTCGCGTGCGTGGTCGACGCGCTCGGGCCGTCATTCAAGCCCGCGCAGGTTCGGTTCACGACCGCGCTACCGAAGACGCGGAGCGCCAAGGTGTTGCGGCGCCTGATCCGCGCGGTGGTCAGCGGTTCGCCACCCGGTGACCTCTCGGGCCTCGAAGATCCGGCTGCGGTCGACGCGATCACTGCGGCGATCGCCGGGGTGCCCGGCGCAGGAACCGCCGCGGAGGCGGCGGCGAGGGGCCCCGCATGACTGATCTCCTCGGTTCCCGGGTGATCCTGCGGCCGCTGCGTCCCGAGGACTGGGACGTCTGGCGCGAGGTCCGGCTTCGGTGCCGCGAGTGGCTCGAACGGTGGGAGCCACGCCCGGATGCCGGGAGTGTCGACCCTGCGCTCGACCGCGAGGCCTTCCGCTCCCGCTGCGGCGCATGGGATCGGCAGCGTCACTTCGATGCGGCGTACGGGTTCGGTCTCTTCCTGCTCGACGGCAGTTTCGCGGGCGAGGTGAGTCTCGGCAGCGTGCAACGCGGGCCGTTCCAGATGGGATACGTCGGCTACTGGATCGACGAAGCACTCGCCGGACGCGGGTACGTGCCCGAGGGTGTCGTGCTGATCATGCAGTACGCGTTCGACGTGTTGCAGCTGCACCGGCTCGAAGCCGCGATCGTGCCCCGCAACGCCGCGAGCCGGCGGGTGGCCGACAAGCTGAGCCTGCGCGACGAAGGCACGGCCGTGCGCTTCCTGCAGATCCAGGGGGTGTACGAGGACCACATCCGCTACTCGATGACGGTCGAGGAGTGGCGCGAGCGCGGCCACGAGCTCGTTGCCAAGTTCGTGCACCGGTGAAGCGGCCGCGGCGCGGCGGAAATTTACTCGGGAGCTTTGAACCAGCCCTGCCCGAGTGACCAGGCTTGGCGCGAGACCTCGGTCGCGATCGCCGCTTCGAAATCCGGTTGCCAGGGCGCCTGGCGCAACGTGGCCTTCACCACGTCGAGCAGGCCGGTCGGGGGGCGGGTCGCGCGCGCCGCGAGCGTGCGTGCCGCTTCGAGCAGTTCGTCGTCGGGATGACACGACCACGCGAGACCGATCTCGGCGGCGCGCTCTCCGTCGACCGCGACGCCGAACAGGATCATCGCAGCCGCGGCCTGGGGGCCCACCGCCCGCTCGAGCATCCACACGTGCCCGCCACCGGGATGCAATCCGATCTTCGTGAAGCGCGTGTCGAAGCGGGCGGAGGCGGCGGCCAGCCGCACGTCACACGCGAGCGCGAGGTTCATGCCCGCGCCGACCGCGGCGCCGTTGACCGCGGCGATGGTCGGCAACGGCGATCGCAGCACGCGTAGGAAACCCTCGTAGATCGACGTCACCGACCGGCGTTCGTCGTCGCTCTCGGCCCGGGCGAGTGCGCCGAGGCTCGACACGTCGGCGCCGGAACAGAAGGCGGGCGGCTCACCCGTCACGACGACCGCGGCCGTGGTGCCGTCGGCTTCGAGCGCGTCGAAGGTCGCGACGATCTCGTCGACCATCTGCGCGGTCATCGCGTTGCGTCGCTCGACGTCGACGAGCGTCACGACCGCGATCCCGTCACCGGCTTCCACTCGAACGTGTTCCATCCCGACAAACCTACGCGTGGGACCACCGATACGCGAAGACATGACGGGATGTCCCGTCGCCGGCCGAAAGGTCAGGCGGGGTCGCGAACGACCGCGGGGGAGTGCCGGAAGAAGTCCTCGACCTCACGCTCGTACCGATACGAGGGACGGCCGTCGCCGATCGTGCTCGCGAGGCGTAGTGCCTGGGCGAAGGCCTCCACCGCGGTCGGGGTCGTATAGCCGTAGCGAAAGCCCGCCCGCTTGAAGCGCGAGTTGTCGATCGTGCGGCCGAAGCGCAGGAGCGCCATGGCCTCCGGCGGCAGGTCCCAGAGGCGGAAGATGCGGGCCGGTTCGGCCGCGATATTCGTGAGGACGAACGGCAGCGCGACCCGCCGTTTCCCGAGAATCGCGCACACCTCGCTCCACGGGAGGTTGCCGTCGGCGCCGACGTTGTACACCCCCGGGATCTCGTTGTTGATCGCGTACATCAACGCGTCGACCACGTCGTCTTCGTGGACGAACTGCAGGCGCGGATCGAAGCCGAGGATCTCGGGCACGACCGGCTGCCGCAATGCCGCGGTGAACGGCGTGTCGATGTCGACCCCGAGCACGTTCGCGAACCGCAACAGACTGACGTTCACGTGCGGATTGTCTTCGGCGAAGTCGCGGACGAATGCCTCGACCTCGAGCAACGAACGCTCGACGGGCGTGCGCGCCGGACCGGTTCGCAGCATGTCCTCGCGGAAGAAGTAGGGATCCGCCTTGTTCGCGCCGTAGACGAGCCCGGAGCTCTTCAATACGACCTTGCGAACCGGGCTCCCGGCCGCACTTGCCGCCGCGAGCAGATTCATCGTCCCGATGACATTGATCTCGTGGAGCGTGCGGCTCGTCGCGCGCGTGGAGTCGACGACGAGATGCGTGTGCACGATGGTGTCGACCTGTGTCGCGCGCACGATACGGGCGAGGATCGAATGCGACGAGTCGGTGCGCACGAACTCCGTGCGTTCGAGTTGTGTGCGCGGATCGCGCGTGTCGACACCGACGACGACGTCGACATCGGAGCGCCGCTCGAGCGCCTGCGCGACGCGACCGCCCCAGTACGTCGACAGCCCCGTCACGAGTACGCGCACGCCGGTGCCCTCCCGTTCAACCGAACCACACGCTGCGGCGCGTGCGGAGCATGTCGTAGAGGGCGTCCTGCACCATCCGCCGGATGCGTTCCGATTCCTCCATCACACGGCTGCGCGAGTACCGCTCCTGGTTCGGTGGTACGTCGAAGTACACCGGTGGGAGCACCCGGATACGGAACTTCGCGGGCAGGTACGCGATGAGGCCGGCGGGACCGAACGCGAGCATGTTCGCGGTGACCGGGAAGTACGGGACGTTGAGCATCTTCGCGAGGCGCGGACTCTTGAAGAGGATCGGCATCGTCTCCTCCGCGCCCATCACCGCGATGGGGATCACGGGCACGCCGGCGCGCATCGCGATGTCGACGAAACCGCCCCGCCCGAAGCGGCGCAGCCGGTAACGGTCGCGGTAGTGCTTGCCGGTTCCCTTCGTGCCTTCGGGGAACACCAGGACGAGCCGCTCCTCGTCGTGCAGGAGGCGGTAGGCGTTGTCGGGGTGGGCGGCGACACCACCGCTCCGCGACCATA
>JAUZEI010000228.1 GCA_030839105.1 Actinomycetota bacterium | reverse complement strand
GCCGTCGATGTCGACGCCCCGGCCCATTCCCCACGCGATCGATTCCCGCAAGGAATCATCGGCGCTCGGCGGTCCGAGCGTGAGAACGGTGACGTGCGAACCGGGACGGGCGGCCGCGAGGTCGACGCCCTGACTCACGGCCCGCCGGCAATAGGGGTTGAGCTCGAGCTCGACGCCGTCGCGCTGCAGCCGCCCGTCGGCCCCGAGTTCCATCTCCTCGAATCTGGGGATCTGCTTCACCAACACCGCGATCCGCATCCGACGAGGTTACGACCCCGGCGGCGCGCTTCGACCCGCTCGCCCCGAAGCCGGCCACCGGCAGAAGTCCCCCAAACTGTTTGCAACATTTTGGACGCCCCCGCGTCGTTTCCGTTGCAAACTGTTTGCAACATTTTGGGCGTCCACGGGTCGTTTTTGTTGCAAACTGTTTGCAACATTTTGGCGGTCAGCGCTCGAGGGTGGCGAGCGCGGCGAGTTGCTCGCGGTAGTGCGCGGCGGAATGGTGCACGAAGCGGATGTTGACGCCGGTCGCACCGATGTCGGTGAACCGCGCCAACTGCTCGGCCACGCGATCCGGTTCGGCAACGGGGTCGAGGGGATGTTCGTTCTGCAGGATCACGTCGACGGGGATCTGGCGAGCCGCCCACGCCTCGCTACCGGCGGCCCGCTGCAACATCTCCGCGAGATCGGCGGTGCGCAGGCCGAACGGGGCCCAGCCGTCGCCGAGCTCCACCGCGCGTCGCAGCGACCGGTACGTACGCCCGCCGACCCACATCGGAACCCGGGTCTGCACCGCGCACGGATCGACGAGGAAGCCTTCGAAGTCGTAGAACTCGCCGTGGTACTCGGGCTCGAGTTCGGAGAGCGATGCCCGGAGCGCGGCCATGGCGTCGTCGGCGCGTGCGCCCCGATCGGCGAACGGCGCGCCGAGGAGCTCGAACTCCTCCTCCAACGATCCGACGCCGACTCCGAGGATGACGCGCCCGCCCGTGACGACGTCGAGCGTGCCGTACCGCTTCGCGATCTCGAGCGGATGGTGGTATCCGAGCACGAGCACATGCGCCGCGAACCTGATCGAGCTCGTCTGCGCGCCGAGCGCGCCGAACGTTGCGAGCGGATCGTAGTAGCGACCGCCTCGGACGGCGGCGACGTCGACGGGAACGGCGACGTGCTCACTGCACGTGCAGTGGTGGTAGCCGAGGCGTTCCGCCTCCTGCACGATGCCGACGATGTCGGCGAAGGTTGCAGTCGCCTCCCAGTGCGCGTGCGCGCGCGGCAGCAACGTGAGACCGGGAGTGACGATGCCGAGCTTCACCCGGCGGGATGGGAAGCCAGGACGCGATCGATCGCCGTCACGAGGGCGGGGACGTGATCGGGAGCTTCGGCAAGCCGGTTCGTCTCCGCGAGGTGCACCATCGACTCGAAGAGTATGCCGAACACCCCGACCGAGATCGCGGCCGCTTGCGGGCTACCGGCCGCCTGCGGGTCGGAGTGGGCCCAGAGATCGCGGATGACGTCGGCGAGCTCGCGGCGGATGCGGCTCCGCAATGCGTTCACCTCGGGCGAGGTGCCGACGCCTTCGAGCAGGATGACCCGGGCGCCCGCGGGATCGGCGACGAGACAATCGACGTACGCGCGTACGCCGACCTCCGTCAGGTTGTCGCGGAACGACGCGTGTCCGAGCTTGTCGCGCACCGTGTCGAGCAACGAGCGCAGGCACGTTTGCAGCGCGCCGTACATCGCATCTTCACGGTTGTCGAAGAAGGCGTAGAACGCGGTGCGGCTCGTACGCGCGCTCCGGACGATGTCCTCTACCGAGGTGTGGTGATAGCCGCGCGCGGCGAACTCGTCGATCGCGGCCCGTACCAGTCGTCGGCGTTGATCGACGCGTCGGTCCTGCGCCGACAGGCCCCGATAGCGCCTCCCACCGGCGGCCGGTTCCGTGCGCTTCGCGCTGTCGGCGATGTGCGCTTCGGCAGCGTGACCGGGCACCGGATCGGGCGTCAGCGCGTGCGCAACCACCTCAGGAGGGTACCGCTGTATTGGGCTGACTAGCTTTCGGGCATGCCGGACAAATCCGCGACGCTCACCGAAGCGATCGCGCAGCACGTGCGCGCGGGCGATGTGCTCCATCCGATCGTCGGACACACGCGTTGGACCGCGGCGACACGCGAGGTCGTGCGGCAATGGTGGGGCCGCGACCCGCAGTTCACTCTCGCGATGCTCTCGCTCTCCAGCCTCGGCGCACTGTTCTTTCGCGGGGGTCTGGTCAAAAAGGTGATCACGGGATACTCAGGAGACACATTCCCCAACTTCACCCCCAACCCGTGGTTCGCGGGCGCGTACGAGCGGGGCGAGGTCGAGGTCGAGCACTGGTCGTTCCTCGCGTTCTCCCAGCGGCTGGAGGCGGCTGCTCGAGGTCTGCCCGCGATCGTGACACGGTCGATCGCGGGTTCCTCGATGGAGGACAACGACGACTTCGCCCGGGCGGACACGCCCTTCGGCGAGGTGGGGTTGCTGGCTCCGCTCGTTCCGGACGTCGCGCTCATGCACGGACTGGTGGCCGACCGCGAAGGAAATGTCGTCGTGCATCCACCGCTGCTCGAAGGGTTGTGGGGTGCACTCGCGGCGCGCCGCGGAGTGGTCGTCACCGTCGAGAAGATCGTCGAAGACGTGCGGCCCTGGTCGCACCTCGTCCGCATTCCGAACCACCTCGTGCTCGCCGTCGTCGAGTGCCCGATGGGTGCGCATCCGGGCGGCCTGTACGCGGGTTCCGTGCCTGTCAGCGGTTACGGCGAGGACTACGACTTCTGGGTCGAGGCGCGCGCCGCTACCCGGGCCGGTGAAGAGGAGTACGACGCGTGGATCCGGCACTGGGTGCTCGAGGTCGAGTCGCAGGAGCAGTGGATCGACCGACTCGGCGCCGACCGCGTCGAAGCGTTGCGGACGAAGGCGGATCCCGAATCCTGGCGCGCCGACGCGGCCGCGTACCCGCCCGATCTCGACGCGCCCGTGAACGCGTGGGAGCGCGCCGCAGTGTGGGGCGCACGTCATCTCGCGGCGCGGGTCGTCGCGATCGGTG
>JAUZEI010000224.1 GCA_030839105.1 Actinomycetota bacterium | reverse complement strand
GTTCCCGGTGGTGTACGGCATCGAGCTCACCACCCGGCGGATCGCGGCGTACGCGACGATCACCGTCGCGTTGACGTTCGCGATGACCCTGACGAACGACGTCGGCCCGTTCTACGCAGCGTCGGTGTTCGTGCTCGGTGCGTGGTTCGTCACCCGCGCCTTCGCCCTGGTGCGCGAACCGTCACCGAAGCGGGCGATCCAGTTCTTCGGCTGGTCGAACGTCTACCTCATGCTGGTGTTCGTCGCCGTTGCCGTCGACGCCCTCGTCCGCTGACGATCCCGCTTCCGATCGGCCGTCCCGGCGGCGGCTGTCGCGCGGGGGGATTGTCGCGCTGATCGTGCTGACGCTGGCGATTCCCGCCGGCCTGCTCGCGCTGATCCTGCGTGATCACGGTTCGTCGGGCCCGGACCCGGCGATCGTCGCGCCGACCCGGGCCCGGATCGGGAGCGTCGCCCCCGATTTCGTGCTCCCCGACCTCGACGGCAAACCGCTGCGGCTCTCGTCGCTACGTGGCCGAGTCGTCGTGCTCACGTTCTTCGCGTCGTGGTGCCATCCGTGCGAGGAGGACATGCCGATCCTCGAACGGGCGCAGCGCGCCAAGGGCTCCCGCATCGCAGTCGTCGGCGTCAATTACCAGGACATCCCGGGCGACACGCGCGACTTCGTCCGGCGCCTCGGGGTCACGTTTCCCACGCTGATCGAGGACTCGATCGCGAACCCGGTCGCCACTCGCTACGACGTACATGCGATGCCCGACACGCTCTTCATCGACGCGGCCGGTGTCGTGCGCGCTCGCGTCTACGGCCAGACGAACACGCACGATCTCGAGGCCGCTCTGTCCGACCTCCTCCGCCCCACTGCCTGACCGCGGGAGGCACGCCCGACGGCTATTCCTCCCAGCGGAAGTAGCGGGCGGCGAGCAGTGGAGCGCCGACGGCCCACGCGATCAGTACCGCCAACTCGCCGGTCGGGAACGCGTGCGCGGACAGCACGGAACGAACCGTCTCGGAAAGCGCGGCCGCCGGCAGCGCCTTGGCGAAGTCCTGCAGCGCAGTCGGGAGCTTGTCCAACGGGTACGCCATGCCGCCGAGGAAGAGCAGCACGAGGAACAGGCCGTTGGCGGCCGCGAGGTTCGCCTCGGCGCGCAGAGTCCCGGCCATGAGCATGCCGATACCCGCGAACGCGATGGTCCCGAGCAGCAACAACCCGACCGCGGGCACGATCCCGGCCGGCACGTCCCAACCGATCGCGACGCCGACGACGACCACCAGCAGGATTTGCAGGATCTCGAGCCCGAGCACGGTCGCGGTCTTGGAGATGAGCAGGCCGCCGCGCGACAACGGCGTCGAGCCCAGACGCTTCAGGACGCCGTAGCGCCGTTCGAATCCGGTGGCGATGCCGAGCGACACCATTGCGGACGCCATCACCGCGAGCGACAGCACACCGGGAACGAGGAAGTCGACCGGATGGGCGAAGCCGGCGGTCGTGACGCTGTCGATCTTGGCGAAGAAGACCAGGATCCCGAGCGGGATCGCGAGCGTGACCACCAGGTTCTCACCTCGGCGCAGCTGCAAGATCGTCTCCGCGCGCGTCTGCGCCGCGAGGGCTCCGGTCTTCACGGTCAGCGCGCCTCTTCGGCGGTGATCTGCAGGAAGACCTCTTCCAGGGAGCGCCGTCCGGCCTGCAGAGCCGCGAGCGTGACGTTCTCGTCGCGTAGGAAGCACGCGAGATCGGCGATCCGTTCGGGGGTCCCGGGCGCGCGGATGACGTACTCGCCCGGGCGATCCTCGACGACGCGATCCTCGACCACACCGTCACCGCCGAGACCGAGCGCCCGCCCTATCGCGAGCACGTCGAGCCCGGGTGCGGCCGCGAACCAGATCTCGTCGGAGACCGCGTGCCGGGTGAGCTCCGCCGGCGAACCGAGCGCCGCGAGCTTGCCGCCGGTGACGATGGCGACCCGGTCGCAGAGCTGTTCCGCTTCGTCCATTGCGTGGGTCGTGAGCAACACGGTCACGCCCCGATCGCGGAGGTCGCGGACGAGTTGCCACGTCGTGGCGCGGGCGTGCGGATCCATCCCGGCCGTTGGTTCGTCGAGGAACACGACCTCGGGCCGTCCGATGAGCGCGGCGGCGAGAGAGAGTCGCTGCTTCTGACCTCCGGAAAGCCGGCGCACCGAGGTATTGGCCGCGTCGCGCAGACCAACCGTGTCGAGCAGTGACTCGGGCGACTCCGCGTCGTCGTAATACGCGGCGAAGAGACGGAGGAGCTCGAGGGGTTTCAGACCGGGGTACAGCCCGCCCTCTTGGAGCATCACGCCGATGCGCGGGCGAAGTGCGGGGGCGTTGCGCACCGGATCGAGTCCGAGCACGCGCACGGTGCCGGCATCGGGATCGCGGTAGCCCTCGAGGGTCTCGACCGTCGTCGTCTTGCCCGCCCCGTTCGGACCGAGGAGCCCGAACACCTCTCCCCGGGCGACGTCGAACGACAATCCGTCGACGGCCTTGGTCGGGCCGTAGTGCTTCACGAGCCCCGCGACGGAAATGGCCGGGTCGGAGGCGGCGGCTGACATGGCGATCGGAGTCTACGAGTGGCGGCGGAACAGCCGGTTATCGGTCCCGCCAGGCGACGTAGGCGGCGAGCTCGTCGAGCCAGGAGCGCGCCACGTCGGCAATCGGAGCCGCGGCGAGCGCATCGCGGGCCTCGGCGACGAGCCGCTCGATATCGGCTTCGATCTGCTCGAGCGCCCCGGTTCGCACGAACAAGTCCTGCAGCAGGCGAATGTCGGCGACCGAGAGGTCGGGATCCCCGAGGTGCTCCAGCAGCGCGCGGTCGTCGGTTCCGGCACGCGCGAACGCGAGCGCGACCAGTGGCGTTGGCTTTCCCTCCCGCAGATCGTCACCCACGGGCTTGCCCGTCACCTCGACGTCGCCGAACGCGCCGAGCACGTCGTCGCGGAGTTGGAACGCGTGGCCGAGGGGAAGCCCGATCGCGGAGAGCGACGGCCCGAGCGGCGCGAGTCCGTCAGCCAACGCGGCACCGAGATGCAGCGGCCGCTCGACGGTGTACTTGCCCGACTTGTACACGGCGATCCGGTTCGCGAGACCGGCTTCCGTACACGCGGTCGCCGTCCCGGAGAGGTCGAGCGACTGGCCGACGCAGAGCTCGACGCGCAACTCGTCGTACACGACGTGGGCGGCGTCGGGCATCCCGCGCATCAACACGTCGGCGTAGGTGAACGCGAAATCGCCGACGAGTATCGCCATGCCTTCGCCGAATCGACGAGGTTCGCCCCGCCAGTCGGCGTCGACGTGCTGTCGGGCAAAGCGCGCGTGAACCGACTCGTTCCCGCGGCGCATCTCCGAACCGTCCATCACGTCGTCATGCGCGAGTGCGAACGTGTGTACGAGCTCGAGCGCGGCGGCCGCGTCGACCACGCGCGTGTCACTCGCGTCGCCGTTCGCGCCGATGAACGCGCAGTAACAGAACGCCGGCCGCAGGCGCTTGCCGCCGTTCGCCACGAAGTCGCGCAACGCTTCGATCGGGTCGGCGAGCCGTTCGTCGACGGCCTTCCAACGCACGAGCTCGGAGACGAGCAGATCGTCGATCCTGCGTTCGACGCGCGCCGCGAACGGGACCAGCGCCGGAGGGAACAGTGCCTCCTTCGGCCCGGTCGAGGTCATGAGCCGACGGTAGTCGCGGCCGGGCGGCAGAATCGGAACGCTTGCCGCCTACGCTGCGGCCGTGCCGGAGTTCCTGTCGGAGATGTGGCTGCGCGAGCTCGACCGGGCCCTACGCGACGCGGTTCCGGTGTCGGCGCTGTCGCCGATCGTGATCGAACAGGTCGTGTCGGGCGTGCCGGGCCGCGGCGAGGTGCGCTACCGGATGCAGGTCGGCGACGACGGGGCGAGCGTCACCGAGATCGCCCCGGGCGACGGCATCGAGCAGGAGGCCGGGCCGCCGTTCGACGTGCGTCTGACGACGGACTATCCGACCGCGGTCGCCATCTCGCGCGGCCAGGAGAACGCGCAGATCGCATTGGCCCACGGCCGGCTCCGTCTCGGCGGCAACGTCGACGCCTTGGTGCGCCGTTCCGAGGTCCTCGCCGCGCTCGACGACGCCACGGCCGAGTTGCGGGCTGCGACGACTTACCCTTCCGCTTCCCCGTCATAGGATCCGCGCATCATGTGGGGCGAGGTCACACCCGCGGAGCGCCTGCGCTCGGTCACCCGCCGCAATCTCGACGACGACACCCTGGCCGCGGCCGCGGCCGACGCGCTCGCCGGATTCGCCGACGAACCCGCGTCGCTCGTCGTGGCGTGTCGGCGCGTGCTCGCCCACCACCGCGCGCACGGCGCGTTGTGGTGGGTGTGCTCCCGCATCCTCGCCGCCGCCGACCCGGCCGCGGCCGCACACCTCGCGGTGCGCGAGCTCGAGGCGGATCGCACCGGCGACCGGCTGGGCGCCACGCTCCCGCTTCTGGACGAAGGCGAGGTCGTCGCCGTCGTGGGCTACACCTCGACGATCGACGACGCGCTGCTGGAGCGCTTCGATATCGATGCGGTCGCCGTGCGCGTCGGCGGCGATGATCCGGTCGCCGCACTTCGGCGCCGCCGCAGTGATCACGCGGTGCGCGTCGTCGACCCGTGGGATCCCGTCCTCGAACGCGCATCTCGGCTCCTGATATCGGCGACCGCGATCGGCCCCGAGCGCGCGCTGGTTCCGCTGGGTACCGACGAGGTGCTGCAGGAGATCGGTACGGACACCCGGCGCGAGGTGTGGCTCGTCGGAGGTGTCGGGCGGGTGCTGCCGGCCCGCGTCTACGACATGGTCGCCTCATCGTTGTCCGACGACGCGATGTTCGAGGAGATCTCGCTGCAACGGTTCGACCGACTGGCCGGCCCCCGGGGCCTCGAGCGGCCGTCGGACGCGACGGCCCGCATCGATTCGCCGGTGGTCCCCGAACTGCTGCGTCCCCTCAATTAGCGTTCACATTCGTGGCAGAGGACGTGGTCGATGCGGCCGAGAGACTCGCTCGAGCATGCGATCTTTCGGTGATGTGTTACATGTGCGGCATCGAGATGCGACGGGAGCACGCGCATTACCGGTGCCCGGCCTGCGGTTGGCGCGACTCGTGTTGTGACGGGCCGTACTAGGCCACGATCTCGGCGACGTCGGGCGCCGGTCTAGACGTCGATGATGTCGTCCGGGCCGTCGAGGTGATGGCCGCCGTGAGGACCACCGTCGATGTATCTGACGCGACCCTGGAACCGGCGCTTCGCCGTTCCGCGGGCGAGGACGCGCGTCGGCGGGAACAGCAGCAACAGCCCGATCACCGCGGTGATGAATCCCGGCACGATCAACAGCACACCGCCCGCCAGGACGAGCGCGCCGTCGATCAGCTCGTTGGTCGGCATGTTCCCGGCTTGCAACTGCCGGCGGATCCGGGAGATGACACCGAAGCCGGCGATCTTCGTGAGCCACACTCCGGACAGCGAGAGCAACAACAACAAGCCGACGGTGTTCAGCGCGCCGATGGCATGGCCAACCTGCACCGCGACGTAGATCTCGACCAACGGGATGACGATGAAGAGCAGCGCGAAGATCGCCACGTCGGAATCGTAGCGACGGCGGCGCGTGGCCGAGTTCGCGTACCGTTTCCGGTATGGACGAGGCAGTCGCTGCATTCTGGGCGCGGGCCGCCGGGACGTACGAGACCGAGGTGCCGTACTTCGGGCTGATGGGTGAACGGATCGTGGCGCGGGCCGGTCTGCGAGCGGGACAGGAGGTGCTCGACGTCGCGTGCGGGAAGGGGGCCACGCTGATCCCGGCCGCGCGGGCGGTGGGCGACCGAGGTCGGGTCGTGGGGGTCGACATCGTCCCGGAGATGGTCGATGCGGCCCGCGCCGCCGCGGCCGGTGCCGGCCTCGCAAACGTCGCAGTGCAGGTAGGCGACGGCGAAGCGCTCGACATCGACTCCGCGAGCGTCGACGTGGTCGTGTGCGGATTCGGCCTCGGGTTCCTCCGGCCCGAGCGCGCGCTGCCCGAGGTGCGGCGTGTCCTGCGCGACGGTGGGCGCCTGGTGACGAGTGTGCCGATGGGCGGAGGACGCGACTGGGACTTCTTCGGGGAGCTGTGCAAGCGATACGGCCTCGTGTCCGAAGCACACGTGGGCGGCGCGGCGATGCCGCCGTTCGACGATATGGCCGAGCTGGCCGCGTCGGCCGGCCTCTTCCTGGACCCACCGATGGCCGAGTCGGTGTCGGTGCTCTTTCCCGACGAGGAATCGTGGTGGCGCTGG
>JAUZEI010000207.1 GCA_030839105.1 Actinomycetota bacterium | reverse complement strand
CGCTTCCATCCCAACTTCAACCGCATCGGCGGCATCAAGGACGACCTGCCCTGGGGTTGGATCTCCGAGTGCAAGACCGTCATGCAGAAGGTGCTCGCGTCCTGCGACGAGTTCGACGACCTCGTCGTCGGCAATCCCATCTTCCAGAAGCGCACCCGTTCGATCGGGATCATCCCGCAAGAGCTCGGCGCCGCGTACGGGGTGTCAGGTTCCAACCTGCGCGCGTCGGGCGTCGACTGGGACCTGCGCCGCGACGGTCCCGACTACCTCGTCTACAAAGACCTCGATTGGAAGGTCTGGACCCACCCCGACGGCGATTCGTTCTCCCGCTACTGGGTGCGGCTGCAGGAGACGCGTGAGTCGGCGCGCATGGTGTTGCAGATGCTCGAGCAGCTGCCGAGCGGGCCGCTGATGGCGAAGGTGCCGCGCATCATCAAGGTCCCCGAGGGCGAGGTGTTCGTGAACACCGAGAACCCCCTCGGCGAGATGGGTTACTACGTCATCTCCAAGGGTGCGACCGGTCCGTTCCGCACCAAGATCCGCAGCGCATCGTTCAGCAACGTCTCGCTCCTCCCGTGGCTGTTGCGCGGCGTGTACGTGCCCGACATCGTCACGATCCTCGCGAGCCTCTACTTCATTCTCGGAGACATCGACCGGTGAGCGTGCGGACGCAGCGGAGATGCGCCGCCGGGCGGACACAGCTGTCTTGTGCCTCAGGGCGCATCGCAGCGAGGGAGCGGTTGTGATCGGGATCGAAGTCGGGTGGGGCACCACTCTCGCGATCAAGACCGCCGTGGTGCTCGGCATCGTGCCGCTCACCGCGCTCATTCTCGGCTACGTCTTCTTGCTGAAGATGATGAGCCACATGCAGAGCCGCCTCGGGCCGATGGACCCCGGCGGTTTCCACGGCTGGTACCAACTGATCGGCGACGGAATCAAATTCCTCCAGAAGGAGGACATCATGCCGGGCGAAGCCGATCGCCGGGTGTTCGCGCTCGCGCCGGCCATCGTCGTGTTGTCGACGTTCCTGGTGTTCGTCGTGATCCCGGCCGGCCCGCGCATCCGCGTTGCGTCGCTCGACTCCGTGAAGATGTTCGACGGCGTCGGCGTGTTCTACGCACTCGCGGTCTCGTCGCTGTCGGTCATCGGCGTGTTGATGGCCGGCTGGGCCAGCTCCAACAAGTACGCACTGCTCGGTGCGTTGCGCGCCGCCGCGCAACTCATCGCGTACGAGTTGCCGTTGGTGCTCGCAGTCGTCGGGGTGGTCATCCAGGCCGGGACCATGAGCCTGCAGGGCATCGTGAACTTCCAGCAGACCGGTTCGCTCTTCGGGTGGAGCGGCATCGGGTTCCCGCTCATCCTCACGCAGTTCGTCGGTTTCGCGTTGTTCATGGTCGCGGCCCAGGCCGAGCTGACCCAGCCGCCCTTCGACATGCCGGTCGCCGAATCCGAGCTCGTCGCCGGCTACATGGTCGAGTACACGGGCTTTCGGTTCCTCTTCTTCTTCATCGGCGAGTTCGGCACCGCGTTCGCCTTCGCGGCGCTGGCGGCCACACTCTTCCTCGGCGGCTGGTCGGTCCCATGGGTGCACGGCACCGCCGCCGACTTCCTCGGGCCGCTCGTGCTCTTCGCCAAGGTGATGTTCGTTGCGTTCTTGATGTTCTGGGCGCGCTTCACGTATCCGCGGTTTCGTGAAGACCAGCTGCAGGCGATCGCGTGGAAGTGGCTCATCCCGATCGCGTTGGCGAACATCCTGCTGACGGGCGTGTTGAAGGTGGCGTTCTAATGGTTGGTCGGCGGAATGGACGTGTCACGCCGAAGGCCGTCCGCGGGAGTGAGCGGGTGGGGGAACAATGAAGCGTGAGATCAAGGGCATGCTCACCGGGCTCGGCGTCACCTTCAAGACGATGATGCGACCGACCGTGACGGTGCAGTACCCGCACGAGCGCGAGGACCCGGCGCCGCGCGCCCGGGGCGTCATCGCGCTCAAAGAAGAGAACTGCACGGTGTGCATGCTGTGCGCGCGTTCGTGTCCCGACTGGTGCATCTACATCGAGGGTCACAAGGAGCAGCGCCCACCCCGTCGTGAAGGCGGGCGGCCGCGCAGTGTCAGCCTTCTCGACCGCTTCGACATCGACTACGCGCTGTGCATGTACTGCGGAATCTGCGTCGAGGTGTGTCCCTTCGACGCGCTGTTCTGGAGCCCGGAGTTCGAGTACTCGGAGACGCGTATCGCCGATCTGCTGCACGACAAGTACAAGCTCGGTGAGTGGATGGACACCGTGCCCGAGCCCGAGCCGCTCGAGATCGGCGCGGAGGTGAAGGGCAAGAAATGATCGCGGAGAACGTAGCCTTCGGGATCATCGCGGCCGCGATGGCGCTCGGTGCGCTCGGCGTGGTGCGCACGAAGAACGTGGTGCACGCCGCGCTCTATCTCGTCGTCGTCCTCGCGGGCGGTGCCGCGCAGTTCATCCTCCTCGGTCAGGAGTTCGTTGCCTGGGTCCAGGTGCTCGTCTACATCGGCGCGGTCATCGTGCTGTTCCTGTTCGGCATCATGTTGACAAGAGCGCCGATGCACCCGAAGGACTCGCTCGACAACGACCTTCGCTGGCCGGCCGCGGTCACGGCGCTCTTCCTCGTCGGGATCCTCGTCGGTCTGCTCGTGCACACGTTCCACGCCGACAAGATCCACCTGAACGGGCCGGTCCGGACCGCCGACATCACGAACGACATCTTCACCACGTACATCATCCCGTTCGAAGTCGTCGGCGTGCTCCTGTTGGGCGCGCTGATCGGCGCGGTCGTCCTGGCGCGGAAGGACTAGGGGCGCCATGCTGCTGAACGAATTCCTGATCCTCGCCGCGTTCCTGTTCTGCACGGGCGTCTACGGCGTACTCGCCCGCAAGCACGCGGTGCTGGTGCTCATGAGCGTCGAACTGATGCTCGCCGGGGTGAACATCAATTTCGTCGCGTTCGGGGCGTTCCACAACGACCGCATCGGCCAGGTCTTCGCGTTGTTCGTGCTGACCATCGCCGCCGCGGAAGTCGGCATCGGCCTCGCGATCGTTCTGCTCATCTATCGCAATTTGCACAGTGCTGACCTCGACGACGTCGACACGATGAAGGGCTGAGGCGAGCCGTGCGCATCCCCATCATGCTGCGAACCCATCCGCGAGCCGGGGCCCGAGCGGCCCTTCAGAGCGGGAAGGGCTGACGGGTGTTCTTTCTCGACCAGGCGTGGCTGATACCGCTGATCCCGGCGCTGTCGTTCGTCGTGATCCTGCTCTTCGGCAAGCGGATGCCGCGCCACGGCTCCGAGGCCGGGGTCGTCGCCGTCGGCGCGTCGTTCGTGCTCGCGTGCGGAGCAGTGATCCGCTGGATCATGCGGGTCCAGGACGCCAAGGGCGGTTCCGCGCTCGGTGCACTCGGTCGCAGCATCGGGCACCTCGGCGCGGAGGGAGGCGGCGAGGCGGCCGTGCTCCCGGTGCTGCACCACGTCACGTGGTTCCAGAACGGTGGCGTGCGCCTGACGGCCGGCATCCAGATCGACGGCCTCGCGGTCGTGATGATGTTCGTCGTTACGCTGATCTCGTTGCTCGTGCACATCTACTCACTCGAGTACATGCGCGGTGATCGGCGCTTCACCTACTTCTATGCCGCCCTCTCGCTGTTCACCGCGTCGATGCTCCTGCTGGTCGTCGCCGACAACACATTGCAGCTACTCGTCGGTTGGGAGCTGGTGGGCGTCTGCTCCTTCATGCTGATCGGTCACTGGTGGGAGGAGAAGCAGAACAGCGACGCGGCACTGAAGGCCTTCCTCACCACCCGCACCGGCGACATCGGGCTCCTCACCGGCGTGATCATGACGTTCTTCATCGTGCAGCGCGCGACGGGCGTCGGGTCGTTCAACATCATCGAGCTGAACTCCGCCGCCTCGAGCTCGAAGGTCGGCCACACCCTGATCCTCTGGTGCGCGGCGGCGCTGATGCTCGCGATCGTCGGCAAGTCGGGTCAGTTCCCGCTGCACACCTGGTTGCCCGACGCCATGGCCGGACCGACACCGGTCTCTGCGCTCATCCACGCCGCGACGATGGTCGTCGCCGGTGTCTACCTCGGCGCCCGGGTGTACCCCGTGTTCTTCCATGGGTTCTCGATCGGCGACGGCGGGATCAACCCCATGGCCGCGATCGGTGGGATCACGGTTCTCATCGGAGCCGCGCTCGCGTTCGTGCAGGACGACATCAAGAAGGTGCTGGCGTACTCCACCATCAGCCAGCTGGGCTACATGGTGATGGCGCTCGGCGTGGGCGCGTGGACCGCAGCCGTGTTCCATCTCTTCACGCATGCGTTCTTCAAGGCCGATCTCTTCCTCGGAGCGGGATCGGTCAGCCACTCGGGCTCGCACCACTCCTTCGACATGAAGACCGACATGGGCGGCCTGAAGAAGT
>JAUZEI010000189.1 GCA_030839105.1 Actinomycetota bacterium | reverse complement strand
GCGCGCATCTCGAGCGCGTCCATGTCGCTGTGGAAGCGCGCCATCTCGGCTTCCGCCAGCTCGAGGTACGGCACGCCGAGCTCACGCGCCTTGGGCAGGATCGAGTCGTCGACGTCGGTGACGTTGCGTACGTACTGGACCTCGTGCCCGAGCTCTTCGAGCCGGCGGATCAGCAGGTCGTAGGTGAGGTACGTCGCCGCGTGCCCGAGGTGCGTGGAGTCGTACGGCGTGATGCCGCAGACGTACATGCGCACGGTGGGCGGCGGTTCGAAGGGCACGACCGCGCGCCGGGCGGTGTCGTAAAGGCGCATGCTCACGAGCGAACCCTACTGCCCGGCATCTTGCACTCAGGCCTGCCCACCTATACACCTGCCCACCTATACAGAGGTGAGTCGCAGGCTTGCACGCATCTTGTGCCGGATGTTCACGGTCAGCAACACCGCGGCGAACGTCTCCATGCCGACCGCGTTGCGCAGCGAGCCGCCGTCGAGCGGACGGAGCCTCGGGATGCTGCTCGTGATCTCCATCACCGTGGCCTTCGCCTCGTCGTCGTCACCGAGCACGATGACGTCGCTCGACATCTCGTGATCGATTTCGCCGAACTCGGCCGCGGGCACCAGATGGAAGGCAGTGCAGACCCGCGAGCGCCAGAGGAGCGCCTGGATCTCGGCCGCAACCGATCCGTGCGGCGGGAGCACCGCGTTGAACTCGTTACCGTGCTTGACGAGATTGTTCGCCATCGACACGACGATCTTGCCCGCGAGCCGGTCGGCGTGTTCCTGGACGGTTGGGATCGCCGACTCTGCGTGCACCGCGAGGATCACGACCGGCGCGTCACACGCCCACGCGTTGTCGCACGCGATCAGACGGCCTGCAACCCGGTCGCCCCATTCCTTCTCCAGCTCGTCGACCGCGGTGCGCGCCTTGTCAACGGCCCGCGAACCGAACAAGACCTCGTGTCCCACACTTGCGAGTCGCGCCGCGAGCCCGCCGCCCGCGGGACCCGTCGCCCCCAAGATGCCGATGCGCATCCGGAGAGACTAGACGCCACCCCGGAACGCGACCCCGGTCGGGTTGACCGCGCGCACAGCGGGCGCCGGCTCGCCCGAACCGATGCAGTCGGCGCCGAACAGGATCCGGAGCTCGGCGAACAGGCCGTTGCGAGTCGAGTCGCAACAGAACTCGTCGCCGAGGCGCAGGTCGGTCTCCTTGTCGGGGCCGATCAGCGTGAGCAACACCGGACTGTCGCCGGGATTCGCAGCGAGAAGCTCGCGTAGTCGCTGCACCCGCTCGTCGGTCAAGGCCGCGGCCTTGATGCGCAGCCGCACCGGGCGACCGCGGTCGGGGTGCACCTCGGGTCGCGTGATCTCCATCGCCATGAGCTTCGGTTGATCGTCGCGGCCGTCGACCCGGCCCCGGATCGTCACGATCGCGTCGGGGGCGAGCAACTCGCCGTAGGTGAGCATCGTCTTCGGGAACACCATGACCTCGATCGAAGCCGCGAGGTCTTCGAGCACGAACGTGGCCATCAAGTCGCCGCGCTTGGTGTACTTGCGTTGGAACGAGGTGACGACGCCCGCGACGGTGCGCATGACTCCGTCTTCCATGTCGGCGAGGTCGGCGATCGAGCACTCGACGAGGCGCCGCAGCGCCGCTTCGACACCCATGAGCGGGTGGTCGCTCACGTACAGCCCGAGCATGTCCTTCTCGGCGCGGAGCCGCTCCGCCTTGTCGAACTCGACGTCGGGGATCGCCAGCCGATCGTCGAAAACCGGTGACGCGTCGTCGGTCGCGCCGCCTCCGAGATCGAAAAGGCTCATCGTGCCCGCGTCGCGTTCTCGGCGACGGCGCAGGCCCGCGTCGACGATCGCCTCGAAGACGTTGAGCAGACCCTTGCGCGGATGGCCGAGCGAATCGAAGCCACCGCCGTTGATCAACGACTCGATGGTGCGCTTGTTGAGCACACCCGGATCGACCCGATCGCAGAAGTCGTGGAAGTCGGCGAACGCACCACCGGCCTCGCGCTCTTCGATCAACAGGGCCGAGACGCCCTCGCCGACGTTGCGCACCGCCGAGAGTCCGAAGCGGATGGCGTGCCCTTCGCAGGAGAAGTCGCTGAACGACGCGTTCACGTCGGGCACCAGCACCGGGATGTCGAGCTGGCGGCACTCGTTGAGATAGACCGCGGCCTTGTCGAGGTTCGTCTTGACGCTCGTGAGCAACGCCGCGAGATACGGCACCGGATGGTTCGCCTTCAGCCACGCGGTCTGGTAGGTGATGAAGCCGTACCCGACGCTGTGCGACTTGTTGAACGAGTAGTCGGCGAACGGCTCGATCGTCGTGAAGTACCGCTCCGCGAACTCCGCGGTGTGACCGTTGCCCACACAGCCCGCGACGAACTTCGAACGTTCCTTGGCGATCAGCTCGCGGATCTTCTTGCCGGTGGCCTTGCGGAGGTTGTCGGCCTCTTCGAGTGAGTAGCCCGCGAGCTTCTGCGACACTCGCATGAGCTGCTCTTGGTAGATCATCAACCCGAACGTGGGGCCGAGGATCTCCTCGAGGTCGGGATGGTCGAAGGTGAC
>JAUZEI010000178.1 GCA_030839105.1 Actinomycetota bacterium | reverse complement strand
ACCGTCGCCGCGGTCGAGTCCCATGCCGACGTCGTCATCGGGTTGAAGGTGCGGGCCTGTTTCACCGACGATCCCCACCGGTCGCCGTTCGTCGAAGCGGCCAAGCGGGCCGCCGGCGACAAGCCGGTGATGGTGCATCTCGGGCGCTTCCCCCACACGCCGACCATCTCGACGGTCGACCTGCTGCAGACCTTGCGGGGCGGCGACGTCATCACCCATGCGTTCCGGGGCGCGTCGGGTGTGCTGTCCGCCGACGGCAAGGCCACGCCCGAGTTCCGCGAGGCCGTCGACCGTGGCCTGCGGCTCGACGTCGGCCATTCCGGCACCGACTTCCGGTTCGCCACCGCCCGCCAGCTGTTCGACCAGGGATTCCTGCCCACGACCATCTCGACCGACCTCAACGTCTTCAACGTCGACCATCCGGTCGTCTCGCTCGCGCAGACCATGACGAAGATGTGGGCGCTCGGAGTTTCGTTGCCCGACGTGATTGCGATGACCACCTGCAACCCGGCGCGTGTGATTCACCGTGAATCCGAGCTGGGTACGTTGGAACCCGGCCGGACCGCCAACGTGAGCGTGCTGCGCGTCGACGAGGGGGAGTTCGACCTCTCGGACGGGTACGAGACGATCTCGGTCACGCAACGGCTCGCGCCAGTCGGATGTGTACGCGCGGGCGGCTGGATCGCCGCCGCGTGAAGCCCGCGCCGTTCGACTACGTCCGTTGCGCGAATGTTCCGGAGGCGATCGCGGCGCTTTCCGGCGACGAAGGCGCCAAGGTGATCGCCGGCGGCCAGAGCCTCGTTCCCCTCATGGCGATGCGGCTCGCGCGGCCGACCCTGCTCGTCGATGTGAACGACGTGGGGCTCGACGGGATCACGGTCGAACGCGACGTCATCCGGATCGGCGCCTGTACCCGCCACCGGCGGCTCGAACGCGATCCCGTGATCGCGCGGGTGGCGCCGCTCCTGCAAGAAGCGGCCGGTCTGATCGGCTATCCGGCCATCCGGACACGCGGCACGATCGGCGGGAGTCTGGTGCACGCCGATCCCGTGGCCGAGCTCCCGACCGTGCTCGTCGCCGCGGGCGGCTTCGTCGTCGTGCGCAGCGGCGCGGGCACCCGCGTGATCGCGGCCGTCGACCTCTTCACGGGGTTCCTGGACACGACGCTCGAACACGACGAGATCGTCGAGGACGTGTTGCTGCCGGTCGCCGGTACGCGTCACGGTTCCTCGTTCTGCGAGTGGTCGCCGCGCGAAGGCGACTTCGCGACCGCGGGCGTCGCGCTCGCGATCGAACGCGACGACGACGGCCGCTGCGTGGCGCTCGGCGCGGCCGCGTGCGGCCTCGCCTCCGTCCCGCTCGATTGCTCGACCCTCCTGGCTGCAGTGCTCGGAGAGACGTCGGCGTCCGGTGCGCTGCTCCGCCAGATCGCGCGCGTCATGCGCGCCGACCTCGCGGGCGATCCCGACCGGGCCGACCTCGTGGGGCTGCTCGCGGCGCGCGCGGTCCATCGCGCCTTCGCGCGCTCCGACGAGCGCAGTGCGGCGGCGGCGTGAGTCAGACGGTGAACGTGAAGCTCAATGTCAACGGGGCGGCGGCCGAGATCGAGCTCGAGCCGCGCGAGACGCTCCTCGATGTGGTGCGCGAGCGGCTCGGCCTCACCGGCGCGCACGCGGGATGCGAGCAGGGTTCGTGCGGTGCGTGCACGGTGCTCGTCGACGGCGAACTGACCCGATCGTGCCTGATCTTCGCGGTGCAATGCGAGGACAAGGCGATCACGACCATCGAGCACTTCGGCAGCCCGGGCGCGTTGCACCCGATGATGGAAGCGTTCCGGCGCCACCACGGTCTGCAGTGCGGCTTCTGCACGCCCGCGATGGTGCTCACGGCGATCGCGTTCCTCGAGGAGTCGCCGCATCCGACGGAAAGCGAAGTCCGCTCCGCGCTGGCCGGCAACCTCTGTCGGTGCACCGGCTACGCCGGCATCGTCGACGCGGTGCTCGACGTCGCGGGGGTCGCGGAGTGATCGGCGAGCGCACCGAACGGCGGGAGGACGCGCGGCTCACGAGCGGCCGCGGCCGCTACCTCGCCGACCACGACGTTCCCGGTCTCGCGCACGTTGCAATCCTGCGGAGCACGAGCGCGCACGCCGTGATCCGCGGTATCGACGTGAGTGGTGCGACTGCACTCCCGGGCGTGATCGCGGTCGTGACGCAGGCTGATCTCGACCGCGCCGGGGCCCGTCCGATGACGCACCGTCTGCCGCTCCTCGGAGTGCTCCCGCTCGAATGGGGTCTGCTTGCTCGGGATCGCGCCCGTTTCGTAGGCGAGCCCATCGCCGCGGTCGTGGCGGCGACGCGCTCGATCGCGGAGGACGCGATGGAGCTCATCGTGATCGACGAAGAGCAGTTGCCGGCGGTCGTCGATCCGTTCGTGGCGCTCGCGCCGGGTGCCCCGCTGCTCTATTCGGAGTGGGGGACGAACGAGTTCTTCCGGATGACGTCGCTGCCGCCGGTCCTCGGGGATGTGCTCGCAACGGCTCCGTACGTCAAGCAGTTCCGCCTCACCGATCATCGCATCGCCGCGCTCCCGCTCGAGGGCCACGGTGTGCAGGCCGCGCCCGATCCCGCCACCGGAACGCTGCACGTCTACGCGTCGAACCAGCAGCCGCACCAGCTGCGAACGGTGATCGCGGAGACCTGTGGCCTCGACGAGCAATCGGTGCGCGTCGTCGCGCCCGACATGGGCGGAGGGTTCGGGAACAAGCAGCACTTCACGCGCGAGGAATGCCTCACCGCGATGCTCGCGCTGATCACCGGGCGCCCGGTGCGCTGGATACAGGATCGCACGGAAGGCCTGATCTCGTCGATCCATTCGCGCGAGCAGGTGCACGACGTCACCGTCGGGTACGACGACTCCGGCAAGGTGCTCGCGTATCGCGTCGACGTCACCGCCAACGTGGGCAATCCGATTCTGTACTTCTCCGGAATCGGTCCCGCGATCGTGACCGTGGGCGCGCTCGAGGGGGGCTACGACTTCGGCGTCGTGGGCTTCGACCTCCGTTGCGTCGCGACGAACACGTGCCCGATCGGCGCGTACCGGGGATTCGGTCAACCCCAGGCGCATTTCTCGTCGGAGCGCACACTCGATGCGATCGCGGTCGACCTCGGTCTGGACCCGATCGACGTGCGCCGGCGCAATCTGCTGCCGGATGGGCCGCGCCCGTGGATCACCGGCGGCGGAGCGCGCATCGACGTGGGTCCGCTCGGTCCGCATCTCGACGCGCTCGTGACCGAGTTCGGCTACGGACGCTGGCGAGACCTGCAGAGCGAGGCGCGGGCCGACGGCCGACTCGTCGGGATCGGTGTCTCTGCGCTCGTGCAGGGCACGGCGCCGACGCAGTACGGCGTCGCGGGCCGGTTCGGCTCGTACGAGAGCGCGGCCGTGGCGGTGCTGCCCGACGGGCGCGTGACCGTCGCGGTCGGCACCAAGTCGCAGGGGCAGGGACACGAGACGACGCTCGCGCAGGTTGCGGCCGACGTCTTCGGTGTCGGTGTCGATCGGGTGACCGTCACCGACGGTGACACCGCGCAACTCCCGTACGGCATGGGTACATGGGGAAGTCGGACCGCGGTGATGGCCGGTGGGGCGGTGCTGCGCGCCGCGACACAACTGCGCGAGAAGATGGACCGGATCGCGGCGGGCATGCAAACGGCCTCTGCCGAGCCGCCGACGTTCTCGGAGATCGCGGAGGAGGCGTGGTGGCAAACGCACCGGCTGCCGGCGGACGAGGAGCCCGGACTGCAGCAGACGGTCGTGTACACGCCGGGGAACACGATGCCGGTGCCCGACGAGCACGGGCACATGAACTTCGACGAGACGTTCGCCGCGCACATGACCGCGGTCGCGGTGGAGGTGGATCCCGAGACGGGCGACGTGCGCGTGCTCGATGCCGTGCTCGTCTCGGACTGTGGCGTCGTGATCAATCCCATGGTGGTCGAGGGACAACACCAGGGCGGTTTCGCGCAGGGCCTCGGTGCGGTCCTCTTCGAGGAGGTCCGCTACGACGACGACGGTCAGCCGCTGACGTCGACGCTCGTCGACTACACGATTCCCGAGGCTCCCGACGTCCCCCGCCTACGCGTCGTGCAGCGCGAGACGCCGTCGGCGGTGGCGGGCGGATTCCGGGGTGTCGGCGAGGCGTCGATCATCGCAACACCTGCAGTCATCGCCGGCGCGGTGGCCGACGCGCTCGCGCCCCTCGGTGTCGAGATCACGTCGACGCGTCTCCACGCGCACTACCTGCGCCGGGCGATCCGCGCCGCCGGTTACACCCCTGACGCCAGCGCGTTCGCAAGCCGCTGAGATAGCGGTCACCCGGGAAGATCGGGAATGACCGCGCGTGCGCGCGCGGCGATCGCGTCGACGTCGAGCTGCGTGGTCTCGCTCTGCTCGACGACGATCTCGCCGCCGACCGCGACGAGCGCGGCGCGCGACGACAGGCCGGTCAGCACGAGGCCTGCGAGCGGATCGTGGACGCCGACCCGGTCGATCGCGCGCAGGTCCCAGGCGGCGATGTCGGCCTGCATACCGGGAACCAGCGCACCGAGGTCGTCGCGGCCGAGGCACAACGCCGACCCGCGCGTCGCCATGTGCAACAGCTCCCGCGCCGAAGGCCACCGGGTCGGGTCGTCGGGCTCGGTGCCGCGGTGCGCGAGCGCGGCGAGACGAAGGTCGCCGAGCAGGTTCGCACCGTCGTTCGACGCGCTCCCCGTGGTGCCGAACCCCAGCGTCACGCCGGCGTCGAGGTAGGCACGGACGGGCGCGCACCCCCAGCCCATCCGAAGGTCCGGCGCGATCAGGTGCGCAACGCCGACGCCCGCCTCGGCCATCTCCGCGATCTCGGCGGGCGGCGGGTCGACCACGTGCGCGAGCCACGTCCTCGGTTGCGCCCAACCGTGCTCGACGAGCAGTTCCCACGGCGTGCGGCCGTACCGCTCGCGCGCGGCGTCGGCATCGACCTTCTCGTAGAGGTGCGTGTGCAAGCGCACTGCAGGATGGTCGGCCGCGAGCGCCGCCAACTCGTCGAAGAGCGCGAGCTCGTCGACGTGCACACCGCAGGGCGCGAGTGCGACGCGCACACGCGCGCCCGGCGCCGGATCGTGATGCGCGGTGATCAGCGTCGCGCAGTGCCGTACGACCTCGTCGACCGACTGCACGACGTCGGGATCGGGTCCGAGCGTGAGCGTGCCCCGGCAGGCATGCAGCCGCACGCCGATCTGGTCGGCGGCCTCGATCGTCGATTCCACGTAGGGGAGCGTCGGACCCGCGGGATGAAAATAGTGCTGGTCGGCGACGGTCGTGACCCCGCCGAGAAGCGATTCGCACAGCACCGCCGCCGCGATGGCCTCGACGTGCGCGGGTTCGAAGCGGCCGACCCGCCACCATTGCTTGAAGATTGCGCCGAGGCCGCCGAGCCATGGCCCGATCAGCGCGCGTTCGAGCGTCGGGACCGCGCGTGCCGCACCCTGATACAGATGCTGGTGCGCGTTGACGAGGCCCGGGAGGACCACGAGGCCGGCGCCGTCGATCACGCGATCGCAATCGGCCGCGGAGAGATCCTGACCGACGGCCGCGATCACCGGTCCGTCGACCAGCACGTCGCCGCCCCGGATCTCGCGACCGGCGTCGTCGAACGTGGCGACGAGGTCGGCGTTGCGGAGAAGCCAGCGACCGGTCACATCTCTGCGAGCACCTTGGCTCGGCGTTCGAACAGCTCCTCGGCCGCGGCCTGCGCGTCGGCACGAACCCGCTCGACGTCGAAAGTGAGCGGCCGGCCGTCCCGCACGAGCGGGTGCCCGTCGACCCACACGTCGCGCACGTCGTGGCCCGACGACGAGAACACGAGGTGCGCGGCGACGTTGAACAACGCGCCGTGCATGACTGGAGTCGTATGGAGTCCGCGCAGCGACACCGTGATCACGTCGGCCCGCGTCCCCGACTGCAACGTTCCGGTGGTCTCGCCGAGACCGAGCGCGGCCGCGCCCTCGGCCGTCGCCAACTCCAACACGTCCCACGGATCACCGGTGGTCGGATCGAGCGTCGTCACCTTCTGGAGAAGCGAAGCGACCTTCATCTCCTCGATGAGGTCGAGGTTGTTGTTCTCCTTCTCGCCGTCGCTGCCGAGACCGACCTTCACGCCGGCCCGCCGCAGGTCACCGATGCGCGCCGGACCCGACGCAAGCTTCATATTCGACGTCGGGCAGTGCGCGACCGAGGTACCCGTCTGTGCGAGCAGTTCGATCTCGCGATCCGAGAGCCACACACAATGCGCCACTACCGTGCGCGGACCGAGAATGCCGCGGTCGTAGAACACCTCGATCGGGCGGCGACCCCAGCGCTTCAACGATTCCTCGACCTCCCAGATCGACTCCGAAGAATGGGTGTGCAGCCCGGTACCGAACTCGTCCATGAGCTCGACGGCCTGCGCGAAGCATTCCTTCGTGCAGTACATGAGGTGTTCGAGGCCGACCCATGTGCGCACCCGGCCGTCGGCGGCAACCGCGTGTGACTCCAGGAGACGCCGGTTCGACGCGATGCTCTCGAAGAAATCGAAGCCTTCTTCGTCGGCGACGTACGGCACCAACGTGGCGCGGATGCCGAGCTCGGCTGCAACGTCGGCCGAACCTTCCATGAACCGCCACATGTCCATCACCGACGTGGTGCCCGCGAGCAACCCCTCGGCGTAGCACTGCATCGAGGCGATCCGAGCGATCTCGGGCGTGAGGGCCTTGTGCGCGGGATCGACGTATGCCTTGAGCCAGTCCCACAACGACATCGACTCGGCGGTGCCGCGGAGCAAACCGGAATGTAGATGACAGTTGTGCAGACCCGGGAGAACTGCGTGATCGGTCGCGTCGACGATCTCCGCGCCCGCGGCCCGCGGATCGGCGTCGAGCGCGGCGACCGGCGCCACCGCGACGACATGGTCGCCGTCGATGAGCACCGAGCCCGGGTCCAGCGCCGCGTGCGACCCCGAGACCATCGGGAACACGATGCCGTTGCGGATCAGAGTGGTCACCGGGCCAGCGTTCCGGGGCACGAGAACACTGTCAACTCGCGCCACCCGATTCCCGCGGCGGTTCACACGACCCTCACCCGCACCGCCACTACTCTCGGCGCATGGTCGCGGCGCGTCACCCCTTCCTGCGCGCGCTGGAACCCGTCGCCGATGCGCTCGGGGCCGAGATCGTCGGGCCGACGAATATGCGGGCGGGCGACATCCCGTTGGAGTGGGAGGGGACCGTTGTCGGGAGCATGCGGCTGCCCGGCATGCAGGGAACGCTCGAGCGGATGATGACCTCGGTCGAACAGGAGCTCGGTTCGCCGTTCGCCGAGATGTCCCGCGAACACAAGCAGCGCGCGGTGCGGATGCTCGACGATCGCGGCGCGTTCGCGTTACGGCGATCGGTGGAGAGCGTCGCCGACGCGATGGGCGTCAGCCGCTTCACGATCTACAACTACCTCAACGCCGGCACCTGAGTTCACGCGCCCGCAACACTTCGTGGTGGCGGCCGACGGGCCTCGGGTTCTAGCTTCGGATCGATGACCGCGGGAGATCCGGCCGACGACGTCTTCAGTGCCCTCGCCGCGCGCTACTGGCATCCCGTCGCGCGTTCGGTCGACGTTCGGCCCGGTGGGGTGGTCGGTGCGCGTGTGCTCGAACGCGACCTCGCCGTGTTTCGCGCCGCCGACGGAACGGTGGGGGTGCTCGACGACCTGTGCGCGCACCGTGGGGCACGCCTGAGCGCGGGAACGGTCGACGACGCCTGTCTGCGGTGCCCGTACCACGCCTGGTCGTACGACCGTGACGGCCGTTGCACCGACATCCCGCAACTCGCGCCCGAGCACACGATTCCGGGGTCCGCACGCGCGGAGGCCTTCCGCAGCTCGGAGCACGCGGGCCTGATCTGGGCGTGCCTGGTCGACGAGAGCCGCGAGCTTCGGCCGCGGCCGACCTGGCCCGTCACCGAAACCGGAACGCACTGGCTGCACGTCGGCGCGGTGTACGAGTGGAACGCACAGGCGTTCCGTCAGATCGAGAACTTCTGTGACGTCGCGCACTTCTCGGTCCTGCACGCCGACACCTTCGGCAACGACGAGCAGATGGAGATGGAGCCCTTCCCCGTCACGACGCGCGCCGACGGCTATGGCATCGCATTCGACTACGCATACCCGTCGCGCGATCCCACCGTCGAGGTCGGACCGGGCCAGAAGCGGCCGGTGGTCGGCACGAATTTCGAGTACCGACTCGAGTTGCCCTTCACAGTCGCGCTGGCCAATGCGAGCGGGCCGGGTTCGGTCATGTGCATCGCGGCATCGCCGACCTCGGCGACGGCCATGAAGCTGTTCTGGCTGTGCGCGTTCCCGCTCGGCGCCGAGGTCGACGGCGACGCGTACGAGGCGCTGGAAGCGAGAATCTGGTTGCCCGACCGCGCGATCGTCGAGGGTCAGCGGCCCGAACGGTTGCCCCTCGATCTGGTCGAGGAGCTGCACCTGCCTTTCGACCGCCTCGCGATCGCCTACCGGCGCGCCTTGCGCGCGATCGGGTTCTCGATCGCGGGCGGCCCGGTCGCTATGTCGAACGTTCCGGGGTCGAACGCTTCGGGGCGGAGCGACTGACGTAGCGGCCGCGCGCCGGCTCACCGACGTAACGGCCGTCGCGCGCCACGAGATCACCCCGCGCGAACACGAGTTGCGGCCAGCCGGTGACCGTCATGCCGTGGTAGGGCGAGTGGTCGACGGCCATGTGCAATGCCGAGGCGTCGAGCGACTGGTCGCGTTCGGGGTCCCAGACCACGACGTCGGCGTCCGCGCCGAGACGTAGGTTGCCTTTGGCCGGCCACAACCCGAAGGTGCGCGCCGGCGCTTCGGCGCAGAGCCGGACCCAGTCGGTCCGCGTGATGCGTCCGGCGACTACCCCTTCCCAGATCAGCCCCATGCGGGTCTCGATGCCCGGAAGGCCGCCCGGGATCTCGGTGAAATCGGCGAAGCCGCCGGCGCGGTCGCGTACCCCGGCGCGCCGGTCGGCGACGGTGAAGGGGCAGTGATCGGTCGCGACCGTCTGCACCGCGCCGGTCGCGATCCCGTTCCAAAGCTCTTCGACGTGCCAGGGGTCGCGCAGCGGTGGTGTACACACGTACGACGCGCCGTCCGGATCGGCGAGCCGGGCGGTGTCGAGGTAGAGGTACTGCGGGCAGGTCTCCGCGATCACGTCGACGCCACGCGCCCGGGCCCGGCGGACCTCGGCCAGCGCGGGCGCCGACGACAGGTGCACGACGTAGACGCTCGTCTCCGCACGTTCCGCGAGCGCCGCCGCCCGGCGCACGGCTTCGGCTTCCATCTCGGCCGGTCTCGTGCGCGCGTGTTCCATCACGCCGGTGCGACCCTCGGCGAGGGCTGCGCGCCGCAGGGCTTCGATCGCGCCGCCGTTCTCGCAGTGCAACGTGACGAACGCGCCGTGCTTGCGCGTCAGCGCCATGACCTCCGCGATGACGTCGTCGTCGACCTGGAGGAGGTCGGGATACGCCATGTACAACTTGAACGACGTGATTCCCGCTTCGACACACGCCGCAATCGCGCGCTCGGGCACGCGTTCGGTGAAGGTCATGTGCAACCCGTAGTCGACGCACGCGGGTTCCGCCCATCTGCGCCACGTCGCCAGCGCGTCCATGGGGTCTTCGCCGCGGTACGCGGTCACGTAGTCGACGATGGTCGTGGTGCCACCGATCGCGGCGGCGACGGTTCCGGTGAGGAAGTCGTCGCTCACCTGCAGGTCGCCGACGGGAAGGTGCAGATGCGTGTGCACGTCGACGCCGCCGGGCACGAGCAGCCGGCCTGCGCACTCGATCACCGCCTCGTCCGCATCGGCGTCGAGCGCGGGTGCGACGGCGGCGACGCGACCGTCGCGTCCGATGCGGAGGTCGGCGCGGCGTTCGCCGTCGACGTCGAGGACGGTCCCGCCGCGCAGCAGCACGGGAGTTAGGGTGCACCGGGATGGCGTTGCGAATCGAATTCACCGTCGAGCCGTTCCACGACGGCACGCCCGGGCCGCACGTTCAGGCCGCGGTCGAGGCCGCGAGCGGGGCGGGCCTGCCCGTCGACTTCGGTCCCTTCGGCAGTTCGGTCGAGGGGGACGACGATCAGGTCCTGGCCGCGGCCGACTCGGTCGACCGGGCCGCGCGGGCCGCGGGCGCGACCCGGGACTCCCTCCAGATAACCCGCCCCGAGTGACCCCCCGTTTCCCCTGCCAACAGTGGGCAGGATTTCCGGCGCGGGGCGCCAGTTTCGCTGCCAACAGTGGGCAGGATTTCCGGCGCGGGCGCGGGCGATTCACGATGTGTTCACGGGTCTGCATTGACAGTTTGTTGAATTGCGGCCGAACCTGTGATGGCCATGCCCGTCATCGTCGCCGACTCCGTCGAACACGCCCTCTCCGCGCTCGCCGACCATCCGGACGCGACCGTTCTCGCGGGCGGAACCGACCTGATGGTCGAGGTCAACGACGGGCGCCGGACTCCCACCCAGGTCATCGCGGTCGGGCGCGTCGCGGAGCTGACCGGTATCCGGGTCGACGGGCACGCCGAAGGCGCGACCATCGTCATCGGCGCGGCAACGACCTTCGCGCGCCTCGAGCGCGGACCGATCACCGAGCTCGCGCCGGCGCTCGCGTACGCGGCCCGCACGGTCGGATCGCCCCAGATCCGCAACGCGGCCACGATCGGCGGGAACCTCGCGACGGCATCACCAGCCGGCGACTCGCTTCCCGTGCTCGTCGCGCTCGGCGCCACGATCGAGGTCGCGGGAGCCAACGACCGGCGCCAAATTCCGATCGTCGAGTTCTTCACCGGTCCCAAGCGTTCGGCGCTCGCGCCCGGTGAGCTCGTCGTCGCCGTGCACGTCCCCGTGCGGCGCGGGCCGCAGGACTATCTGAAGGTCGGTGTGCGCAACGCGATGGTCATCGCGGTGGCATCGCTCGCGATCGCGGTCGATCTCGACGCGCGCACCGTCGGCGTCGGTCTCGGTTCGGTCGGTCCGACACCCCTCGGCGCGCCCGACGCGTGCGCCCGGATCGCGGAACAGGCCCGCTGGGACACCGATCACCTGACTGTCGACCCCGCCGCCGCCGCCGACTTCGCCGACCAGGTCGCGGCCGCGGCGCGACCGATCGACGATCATCGCGGCACCGCCGAATACCGGCGCAACGCGGTACGCGTCATGGCGGCCCGCGCCCTTCGGAGATGTGGGCGGTGAGCGAGATCTACGTCCTGCGCGTGAACGGCGAGGAACACGCGGTCGCCGACGCGTGGTCGGGCGAGAGTCTGCTGTACGTGTTGCGCGAACGGCTCGGGTTCCCGGGAGCCAAGTCCGGGTGCGAGCAGGGCGAGTGCGGGTCGTGCTCGGTGCTCGTCGACGGCGTCCTCGTCTGCGCGTGCCTGGTGCTCGCCGCGTCCGCCGTCGAGACCGAGATCGTGACCGTCGAAGGGCTGCAACCGGCGGAACGCGGCGAGATGAGCGACGTGCAACGCGCGTTCGTGGAGACGGGCGCGGTGCAGTGCGGCTTCTGCACTCCGGGGTTGATCATGGCCGTGCACGCGCTGCTCGACCACGATCCCGATCCGTCCGATCTCGTCGTGCGCGAGGCGATCTCGGGAAACCTCTGCCGCTGCACGGGCTACGGGCGCATCCTGGAAGCCGTCGAGGTCGCGACCAGGCGCAGATCCGGAGGCCCGGGGAGTGGGGTCGGGGCGCGTGGAGTGAGTGGGCCGGAGGTCGTAGCCGAATGAGGGCATCCCGGCGGGGGACGGAGCAATGACAGTCGACGTCCGGGCGGGGACGAGTGTCGCGGGCGGTATCGGTCAGCGCGCGATCCGGCCCGACGGCATCGCGAAGGTGCGCGGCGAGTATGCGTTCTCGGGCGACCTCTGGGCCGAGGACATGTTGTGGGGTCAGGCCCTGCGCTCGCCGCATCCGTCGGCCCGCATCCGTGCGATCGACATCAGTCCCGCGCTCGCGATCAACGGAGTGCACGCGGTCCTCACCGGTGCCGACATTCCCGTGAACCGCTACGGCCTCGAACATCGCGACCAGCCGGTCCTGGCCGACGACATCGTGCGCTACACGGGCGAACCGGTCGCGGTCGTCGCCGCCGATCATCCCGAGACGGCGCGGCGCGCGTGCGCGGCGATCGTCGTCGATTACGAGATCCTCGTGCCGCTCGTCGACCCGGAGCATGCAATCGACGCACCGCCGATGCATCCCGATGGGAACGTGTTCCGCGATCTGATCATCCGGCGCGGCGATGATGACGCCCGCGGGCCGATCGCCGTCGAGGGCACGTACGAGATCGGCATGCAGGACCAGGCGTTCATGGGCCCGGAAGCGGGTCTGGCCACGCCGACCAGCGGGGGCGGGGTCGATCTCGTCGTCTCCACCCAGTGGTTGCACAACGACCGTGACCAGATCGCGGAGTGCCTGGGGCTCGCACCCGCGCTGGTGCAACTCTCGCTCGGTGGTGTGGGCGGTGCGTTCGGGGCGCGCGAAGACGTGAGCCTCCACGTGCACGCGTGCCTCCTGGCGACGCGGACCGGGCGCCCGGTGAAGATCGTCTACTCCCGCGCCGAGTCGTTTCTCGGCCATGTGCACCGTCATCCGGCCCGCATCTGGATGCGCCACACCGCGCGTCCCGACGGGGAGATCGTGAGCTTCGAGTCGCGCATACTTCTCGATGGCGGCGCGTATCGCTCCTCGAGCTACCACGTCACCGCGAATGCTGCGTGCTTCGCGGCCGGTCCCTACCGCGTTCCGAATGCGCGCGTGCACGCCATCGCCGTCCGTACGAACAACCCTCCGTGCGGCGCCATGCGCGGCTTCGGTGTCGTGCAGTCGTGCTTCGCGCACGAGGCGCAGATGGATCTCCTCGCCGCCGCATGCGAGATCGACCCCGTCGAGCTCCGGCTGCGCAATGCGCTCGCGCCGGGCGATGAGTTGCTCACCGGACAGCGGATCGAAGGAACGCTCCCGGTCGCGGAAGTCATTCGCGCCTGCGCGGCCCTGCCGCTGCCCGATCCCGCTGTCGACGACGTGCTCGCGCGGCCGGGCGGCGCGGGCCGCACCGCCGACGCGGTCGATGTGCGGCGCGGCGTCGGTTTCGCGCTGGGGTTCAAGAACCTGATGTACGCCGAGGGCTACATGGACGGCTCGGTCGCGCGTTGCCGTATCGATGCGGGCGTCGTGACGATCACGTGCGCGGCGGCGGAGGTCGGGCAGGGGTTCGTCACGCTTGTGCAGCAGATCGCACGAACGGTGCTCGAGGTCGACGACGTGATCGTGGCGCCCGCCGACACGGCGATCGGTTCCGCGGGATCCACCTCCGCGAGCCGGCAGACGATGATGTCGGGCGGCGCGGTCGAACAGGCCTGCCGCGCCGCGCGCGCCGAGTTGGAAACGCGCGCGACGTCCGATCCGGACGCAGGTGGAACCAACCCGGGGCTCATCGACATCGTGGCGCTGACGACCGACCGACCGATCGACGTGACCGAGGAGTTCAACCACCGCTTGACACATCCACTCGACGCCGACGGACAGGGCGACGCGCACGTGTCCTTCGCCTGCGCCGCGCACCGCGCGGTCGTTGATGTCGATCCGGAGCTCGGGCTCGTGCGGGTCGTACATCTCGCGACCGCGCAGGACGTCGGCCGCGTGCTCAATCCGTTGCAGGTGACCGGCCAGATCGAAGGCGGCATCGCCCAGGGCGTTGGGCTCGCGGTGATGGAGGAGCTCATCGTCCAAGATGGTCATGTGCGCAACGCGAGCTTCACCGACTACCTCATCCCGACCGCGCTCGACGCGCCGACGGTCGAAGCGACATTGATCGAGGAGCCCGAGCCTGGAGCACCCTTCGGCGCGAAGGGAGTTGGCGAGCCGCCGACGATCTCGTCGACCCCGGCGATCGTGGCCGCGATCCGCGCCGCGACCGGTGCTCCCTGCACGCGGGTCCCGGTCCGGCCCCGCGACTTGATGTAACAGGTTGATGTGATGGGCAGGTTCGGGTGACCACGGGCACCGCGTCCGACGGACTCTCGATCTCGTATCCGCGCCTGCGCGCGCGCCTGGATGCCCTCGCCGAGATCGGCGCGATCGACGACGGTGGGTGCGCCCGCCTCGCGCTGACCGACGAGGATCGTCTCGGTCGGGATCTCGTCGTCAGTTGGATGCGCGACCTCGGTCTACGCGTCGACGTCGACGAGATCGGCAATGTCGTCGGCACCTGGCCGGCCGACAGCACGGACGCGCCGGTCATGACCGGAAGTCACATCGACACCGTCGCGACCGGCGGACGCTTCGACGGCACGCTGGGTGTGCTCGCGGGCATCGAGGTACTCGAGACGATCATCACGGCCGGCGTCGAGCTCGCGCGGCCGTTGGCGGTCGCGTTCTTCACCGACGAGGAGGGGAGCCGGTTCGCGCCCGACATGCTCGGCAGCCTCGTTTTCGCGGGCGGAATGCCGCTCGAGGATGCGCTCGCGATTCGCGGTTTCGACGACGCGGTGCTCGGCGAAGAGTTGCTCCGCATCGGCTACGCCGGACCGCAGCCGTGCCCGGCCCGTCCTCCGCACGCGTACGTCGAGCTGCACATCGAGCAGGGACCCGTGCTCGAAGCCGAGGCGCTGACGATCGGCGCCGTGACCGGAGTCCAGGGAATCTCGTGGACCGAGCTCTCGATCGCCGGTCAGTCGAACCACGCGGGTACGACGCCGATGTCGATGCGCCACGACGCCGGGTACGCGGCCGCTGCTATCGCAGCTTTCGTGCGCGGGTTGGCAACGGAGATGGGGCCACCGCAGGTCGCGACGGTGGGGCGCATCAACGTGCACCCGAATCTGGTGAACGTCGTCGCGGCGCGCGCCACCCTCACCGTCGACCTGCGCAACACTGACGACGCGCTGGTCACCGAGTCGGAACGACGGCTCGCGGTGTTCTGCGCCGAGCTGGCCCAACGAGAAGGCGTGACGATCGAAGCGCGCTCGCTCGCGCGGTTCGCGCCGGTCGACTTCGACGCCGCCGTGGTCGCGCTGGTCGAGGAAGTAGCCCGGGCGCGCGGGCTGTCGACGAAACGCATGCCCTCGGGCGCGGGACACGACGCCCAGATGCTCGCGCGCATGTGTCCGGCCGGGATGGTGTTCGTGCCGAGCGTGCGCGGCATCAGCCACAACCCGGCCGAGCTCACATCCGACGCCGATCTCGAAGCGGGCGCCAACGTACTGTTGCACGTGTTGTTGCGCCTCGCCTCTGCCGAACGATGAGCCGACTGCTCACGATCGCGGCCGCCCAGATGGGACCGGTCGCCCGCGCCGAGACCCGTAAACAGGTGGTCGAGCGGCTGCTGGCGATGTTGCAGGAGGCCGCCGATCGTGGCGCCGAGCTCGTGGTGTTCCCGGAGCTCGCGCTCACCACGTTCTTCCCGCGTTGGGACCTGCCCGACGACGAGCTCCTCGGGTTCTTCGAGCGGGAGATGCCGAGCGCCGAAACCGCGCCCCTGTTCGACGCCGCCCGACGGCTGGGCGTCGGCTTTCACCTGGGCTACGCGGAGCTGACGGCCGACGGCCATCGCTACAACACCGCGATCCTCGTCGAACGCGACGTGCACGTCGTCGCGAAGTACCGCAAGGTGCACCTGCCCGGCCACGAGGAACCCGAGCCGTGGCGCCCGTTCCAGCACCTCGAGCGGCGCTACTTCGAACCGGGACCGGAGACGTTTCGGGCCCAGCGCGCCTTCGGCGGAGTCGTCGGCCTCGCGATATGCAACGACCGGCGCTGGCCCGAGACCTATCGCGTGCTCGGCCTGCAAGGCGTCGAGCTCGTGTGTATTGGCTACAACACACCGATCCACTACGCGCCCGATCCCGGCCAGGATCGCATGGCGGCGTTCCACAACAACCTGGTGATGGCGAGCGGCGCGTACGAGAACGCCACCTGGGTCGTCGGAGTCGCCAAGGGCGGCGTGGAGGAGGGAGTCGAAGGACTCTGCGACAGCCAGATCATCGCGCCGTCGGGCGAGGTCGTCGCCCGCGCCGCGACCGAGGGTGACGAGGTCGTCGTCGCGCGGTGCGATCTCGATCTCTGCGACGACTACAAACGCACGGTGTTCGACTTCGATCGCTACCGTCGGCCCGAGATGTACACGGCCATCACCGCGCAACGAGGCATCCGCGAACCGGCCGACGGCGACGATGACAACGACGACGGCGGACGGGGAGCGCTCGAGTCGTGACCGACGTCCTCGATGTCGACCTGCTGGAGTTCGAGCGGGGAAGCGACGAACAGCGGCGCGCCGTTGTCGACGGTGTCATGCGCAGTCTCGGAACGGGATTCGTGTTCACCAGTCACGACATCCCGCCCGACCTGATCGACGAGGCCTACGCGATGTTGCAGCAGTTCTTCGCGTTGGCAACGGAGGAGAAGAACCGCTGGCGTGTGCCCGAGAGCCACGGTCAGACGGGCTACACCGGGCTGGCGGTCGAGACCGCGGCGGGGAGCGAGGTTGCCGACTGGAAGGAGATGTACAACTGGGGCGCCGAGGTGCCACGGCACCATCCGCTCCGCACGCGCTACCCGCACCGGTATCTCGACCAGATCTTCCCCGAGACCGCGGTACCCGGTATCGCGACGGTGCTGGCCGCGTTTCACGAACGACTCGTCGACCTCCAGACCCGCTTCCTGCGGGTCGTGGCGGCCGGGCTCCGCGTCGACGGCGCGTACTTCGACGACCTCCTCGCCGACGGATCGCACCTCACGCGCGCGATCCACTACCCGCCGATGACACACGCGCCGAATCTCGACTACGTGTGGGCCGACGCGCACTCCGATATCAACCTCGTCACGGCATTGCCCCGCGCGACCGACCGGGGTCTGCAGCTGAAGACGGCTGCGGGTTGGCGCGACGTCGTCCCCCCCGAGGGTCACGTCGTCATGAACTCGGGCATGATGCTCGAGCGGCTCAGCAACGGCCGCATTCCCGCGGGCGTGCATCGGGTCGTGGCCGGCATCGACGGCGCCGTGACCGCACGGTTCTCGGTCGTGCAGTTCTGCCATCCGGCACCGTGGTTCTCGCTGGCGCCGTTACCGACGTGCGTCGACGACGCGCACCCGTTGCGTTACGGAACGATCGAAGCCGGCGCACTCCTCGACCGCGTCCTCTACGACATCGGACTCATTCGTCCCGACTGACCGGCGCGGTACTAGGTCGGCTTGATGGTGTTGGACTTCGCCGACGCCGAGCCCGAGCCGCGTGAGTTCCGGGCGGCGACAGTAAAGGTGTACGGCTTCCCGGTGCCGAGTTTGTCCACGGTCGTGGTCGTCGCGGTGGAGTTGAGCGAGAGGAAGGTCTGCGCGACCGTGCCGATGTACGCGACGACGATGTAGCCGGAGACCGCGGCTCCATTGGTGACCGTCGGCGCTTTCCAGTGCAGCGTCGCGCGCTTCGGGCCCGCAGTCGCGACGACGGCTGTCGGCGCGCCCGGGGCCCCGACCGTCACCGCGTTGCTCGCGGCCGACACCGGTCCGGTTCCCCGGCTGTTCGTCGCGGCCACGCGGAACGTGTAGATCTTCGCATTGACGAGCCCGGTGACGGTCTGGGTCGTCGCGGTCGACGCGAACGTGCGGACGGTTTGCGCGACCCCCGCCAGATACGGCGTGACGGCGTAACCGGTCAGCGGTGCGCCGTTGTTCGCGGGCGCCGTCCAATGCAGCACGGCACTGGCATTGCCCGGCGTACCGCTGATGCCCGTGGGCGTGAGGGGTGTGCCGACGATCGTCCGCGCCGAAACCGCCGACGTCGGACCCGAGCCGTTCGCGTTGCCGGCCGCGACTGTGAACGTGTACGACGCTCCGTTCGAGAGGCCGGTCACGGATTGGGTCGTCACACTCGAGGCGAACAGGCGACCGGACTGCTGCACTCCATCGAGGAACGGGGTGACCAGATACTGCGTGACCGCGAAACCGTTGTTGACCGCCGCGTTCCAGGTGACGGTCGCGGCGCCGTTGCCCGGGGTCGCGGTTGGCGGCGCGACCGCCTTGGGAGCACCGATCGTCACCTGGCCGCCGGTTCCCGCGCTGAGCGGTCCGGTGCCGCGGCTGTTGACGGCGGCGACCTTGAACTGGAACGTCTTCCCGTTTACCAAACCGCTCAACGTCTGGGTCGTCGCGGTCGAGGCGAAGGTCTGGGTCGACTGCGCGATCCCCGCGTCGAACCGGGTGACCGCGTAACCCGTTACCGCGGCACCGTTGTTCGACGGCGGTGCCGCCCAGTACACGGCGACCGCGCCGTTGCCGGGAGAAGCCCGGACGTCGATGGGAGCAACGGGTGCGCCGACGACGACCGTCCCCGAACCCGGCGACTCGACCCCGGTTCCGTTCGCGTTGCGCGCCGCGACGCGGAATGTGAGCGTCAACCCGTTCGAGAGGCCGGTGACGGTTTGCGTGGTCGCCGTCGACATGAAGGTCTGCGGTGACAGAGGCGCCGTGCCCCAGAACGGTGTCACCGTGTAGCCCGTGATCGGCGAACCGTTGGTCGCCGGCGCGGTCCACGTGACCACCGCGCTGCTGCTGCCCGGTACGGCCGACGGCGCGGCGGGCGCCGAAGGCACGCCGACGACGATCGCGGCCGTCGCGCCCGACGCGGGCCCGGCCCCGTTGGCGTTGGAGGCCGTCACCTGGAACGTGTACGTCTGCCCGTTGGCGAGACCGGTGACGGTCGCACTCGTCGTCGCGCTGCCGAACGATTGTGGTGGCTGCGGAACGCCGCCGATCGACGGCGTCACCGTGTAGCCGGTCACGGGCAGGTTCGGATTGGTGGCCGGCGCCGTCCAACTCACCGTCGCCTGAGTGTCACCGGTCACCGCGAAGGCGTTCTGCGGCGCGCCCGGCTTGGGGACGACACTCGCCAGCGCCGCGCTCGCGTCGATGTAGCCGCCGCCCACGTCGGCGGCCGTACCGTTGGTCGGGACCGCCCGGCCGGTGTCGTGCAGGATCGCGAGAATCTGGTTCGCACTCAGCGCGGGGTCGTACTCCTCGAGCAGTGCGCCGACGGCCGCGGCCTGCGGCGCCGCGGCCGACGTTCCGTAGAAACGCCAGACACTGCCCACGGGTTGCGCGAAGAACGTCGTCTGCACACCATCGGTCGCCGCGAAGTCGGGCTTGGCGAGGGTCCGAGGTGACGGAAGCGCCGTGACGCTCGGCGTGTCGGCGAGATACAACGTGACCGGACCACGTGACGAGAAGATCTCGGGAGTCGAAGCGTCGCTGTAGGGGATCGCGGCGGTGCTGCCCACGTTCTCGGCGCCGTTGTGACCGAAGATCGACGGACCGACGACGTCGCCGCCGGTCGACGTGTGGTACTGCACCGCGGTGATGCCTCCGGTGCCCGCGAACACGAACTTCAGCCGCGGGTTCGCCGCACCCGAGAACTTCGCGATCACGAGGTGGACAGTCTGCGGGCTGCTGGTCGAGTTCGTATACCCGAAGTACTCGAACGGTTGCTTCGAGGCGAGGTTGTCGACGTTGGTACCGCCGACGACTGCGCCCGTCGCGTCCAGCACGAACACGTCGTAGTCGGTCGTGATTCCACCCCACGGTTGCGCCCACTGCAGATCGAGACCGAACCCGCCGCCCGGCGCAAGCGAGATGTCGTCGCCGTTGTCGGCTCCGCTGCCGGTGGCGAAGTCGTGACAGCTCTGTACCGACTCCAGGGCGGTGACGGACGGGGGGCACGACACCGGTCGGAACGTCGGTGCTTCGTACGACGACACGTTGGCGCCGGAGACGATCGTGTTGTTGTTCCCGGCCGCGGAGAAGTACGGCACGCCGGACGCGGTCGAGAGATTCGCGGCGTTGGCGATGGGACCGTTCTGGAAGAACGGCTCGTTGAGGTACGACACGTCGTCGACGATGACCTTCGCATGATTCGTCGTGCGCAGCTTCGTGATCTGTGACGCGAAATCGAGATCGCCGTTGAACGCGGACGCGAACGCGAGCGCGGCGCCGGGCGCGAGGTCGTGGACGAGCTGGGCCATCGCGCGGCCCTCGTCCGCGCCGCCCGCACCTACGGACTCGGACTGCACGGTCACGGGCGTCGGATAGCCGCAGGGGTTGGCCGGCCCGGGAAGGTCACCGCTGGCGACGTCGTTCGAGGCGCTGGTCGCCGCGCCCGACGCGGAGTCGTACGAGTCGGAGAGGATCCCGACCGTGGTTCCTGCGCCGTCGACATTGCCGGCCGCGCGTGCGTCGGCCGCGTGCATGAGCGTGTCGGCTTCCGACGTCGTCGATCCGCACTGCGCGTTCGCGGTCGCCGTCTGCGGCACCGCACCCGGCACTGCATCCGACGCCGTCGTACCGGGCGAGCCGACACGGGGCGCCAACACCTCGGTGACGTAGGCGACGCTGGAATCGGCCGCGACCGCACGCAACGACGCGGGCGCGACATCGGCGGTCACCGTCGAGTACGCGGCGCTCACGTTCACGACCCGGGCGCCGGCCGCGCCCAGACGCGCGATCGTTGCGCTCGCGATGTCGTGGGTGCGGATCTGTACGAGCACCATGCCGTTCGCACGGCGCACCAGGCTGCCGACACCGGAGCCCGGGAGGCTCAACGCCGAGGCGCGCGGCGCGGCCGACGGCGTGGAGGCCAGAGCCGCGAGTCGGGGTGACAGCTTCTGGCCCCGCCCGGCGCGTGAGAGCGCAGCCGTCCCCGCACCGGTGGCCGGCGGGGCCGGGGCCGGGGCAGCCGTCGCCCGACCCGCGAGACCGACGGGTATCAGGGCAGTCGCGACCGCGATCACGGTGACGCCCGCGGTCAGGACTCGCCCTCGCGCCTGTTGTCGCATCCTGCGATTCCCGTCCCCCGGACCCCTTGCCCGTGGATCCTCGATTCAGAGTGACCACGGATGAGTCGCAACCAGCCGCAACGCCTCACACATGTTCTCACGTGTACTTCGTCACGGCTGACAATGATCCGAGGGACGTTATCTGCGGGCATCTACCTAGGTGCCCCTCCGGCGCCGAGGCCCGCACGGTTCAGCCGGCGGCCACGATGCCCCCGCCGGGCGGGATGATCGCCTTGAGCTCGACGTAGTGCTCGAGGCCTTCCTTGCCGAACTCCCGGCCGATGCCCGAGGCCTTGTAGCCACCGAACGGCGCCATGAAGTCCATCGTGTACTGGTTGACCGCGTACGTACCGGTGCGGACCCGACGGGCGATGTCCATGCCCTGCTCGATGTCTCCCGTCCAGACGGATCCGGCCAGGCCGTACTCACTGTCGTTCGCGATGCGGACGGCGTCGCGCACGTCGTCGTAGGGGATGACGGTCAGGACGGGTCCGAAGATCTCCTCACGCGCGATGCGCATGTCGTTGTTCGCGTTCGAGAACACGGTGGGCTGCACGTACCAACCGCGTTCGATGCCGGCGGGCCGGCCGTTGCCGCCGACGACGACGCGTGCACCCTCTTCCTGGCCGAGCGCGATGTACTTCTCGACGCGCTCCTGCTGGCGCTTGGCGACGAGCGGACCGATCTCGGTGGTGGCGACCGACGGGTCTCCGACCTCTAGGCCACCCACCATGGTCGCGATCGCGTCGACGACCTCGTCGTACCGGCCGCGGCTGGCGAGGATGCGTGTCTGCGCGACGCAAGCCTGACCGTTGTTCATCAGCGATGCCGTCTTCAGGCCTTCGACGGTGGCCGCGAGATCCGCGTCGTCGAGGATGATCGCGGCTGACTTCCCGCCGAGCTCGAGGCTCACGCGCTTGAGCTGGTCGCCGCAGATCGACGCGATGCGCCGTCCGGCCGCGGTGGAGCCGGTGAACGCGACCTTGTCGATGC
>JAUZEI010000162.1 GCA_030839105.1 Actinomycetota bacterium | reverse complement strand
CGTGGTTCGGTCGCGACGGCCGGCCCGCCGCGCCGGCTTCGCTCGACGACCTCGTCCAACCCGCGTACAAGAACCTCACGGTGGTCGAGAACGCGGCGACGTCTTCGCCCGGGCTCGCGTTCCTCCTTGCCACGATCGCCGCGCGCGGGGCCGACGGGTGGAAGACCTATTGGGACGCGCTGAAGAAGAACGGCGTTCGTGTCGACGACGACTGGTCCCAGGCCTACGAGAGCGACTTCACAGGGGGCGGGAAGGCGGGCGACCGGCCGATCGTCGTGTCGTACGGTTCCGATCCCGCAGCCGACGTCGTCGGCTCCGCCCCGCACCGCGCCGTACCGAACATCGGGGTGGTCGCGTCGACGTGCTTCCGGCAAATGGAGTTCGCCGGCGTGTTGCACGGCGCCCACAACGTTCCGGGCGCGCAGGCACTCGTCGACTTCATGCTGACGCGACGTTTCCAGGAGGACATGCCGCTCCAGATGTACGTGAACCCCATCGTGACGGGGGCGTTGCTTCCGGCCGAGTTCACCAACTGGGCGGTCGATCCTCCGCATCCGTACTCGGTCGACCCTGCAACCATCTCGGCCCACCGCACCGGGTGGATCAAGGAGTGGACCGACCGCGTCGTGCGATGAACGGCAACCGAGGCGCGGCGCGCGCCGTCCGCATCGCGCGGGTTGCGGTACCGGTTTCGTTCCTCGCGCTGTTCTTCGCGTGGCCCCTCGCGGCGATCTTCGGACGGTCGCTGCGCGCGAGTGCCCTGACCGACGTGCTGACCGACCCCGTCTTCCGGCGCGTCGCCTGGTTCACGCTTTGGCAAGCTGCAGTGTCGACGATCCTCACGGTTCTGGTAGGCCTGCCGGCCGCGTACGTGGTGGCCCGTTTCGAGTTCCCGGGCCGGCGACTCTTCCGGGCGTTCGTGACGGTCCCCTTCGTTCTCCCGACAGTGGTGGTATCGACCGCGTTCCTCGCGCTGTTGCGTCCGGGCGGCCCGCTCGCGTTCCTGCACTGGCAGCGCGGTGTGGCCCCGTTGCTCGTCGCCCATGTGTTCTTCAACGTCGCCGTCGTCGTCCGTACCGTCGGTGGATTCTGGGCGAACCTGGATCCGCGCCGTGAGGAAGCCGCCCGCATGCTCGGCGCGTCGCGGCTGCGGGCGTTTCGCAGTGTGACGCTGCCGCTGCTGGCACCGTCGATCATTGCCGCTGCTTCAATCGTCTTCCTCTTCACGTTCACCTCGTTCGGAGTCGCGCTCCTGCTGTCGGATCCCGCGCACGCGACGCTCGAGGTGGAGATCTATCGCCAGGCCGTCAACCTGTTCGACCTCAGGACTGCCGCCGCGCTCGCGCTGGTCCAGATCGTCGCGGTCCTCGCAGTCGTGTTCGCCTTGGCCCGGGCCCAGGAGCGGCGCGCGGTCGCGCAGCGCCTAGTGGGCGGGACGGAATCGGCGCGCCGGCCGCGCGGACGGGAGCGCATCGTGGTCGGCGGCGTGCTCGGAGTCACAGTCCTGTTCCTCGGCGGTCCGCTCGCGGTGCTGGTTTGGCGATCGCTCCATGTCGGCGGGAACTGGAGTGTCGGCTCCTTCCGGGCGCTGGGTTCGAGCGCGTCGACCACAACCCTCTTCGTCTCGCCGTGGGCGGCGGTGCGCAACTCGGCGGAGTTCGCGATCGTCGCCACTGTGATCGCGCTGGTGGTCGGCGGACTCGCGTCGGTGGCGATCGCCTCACGGCCGGGTCGGTCCACGCGCTCCCTCGACGCGTTCCTCATGCTCCCGCTCGGCACTTCGGCCGTAACGGTGGGGTTCGGTTTCCTCCTTGCGTTTCGGCATCTGCCGTTCGGGTTCGAGCGCTCGCCGCTGCTCGTTCCGATTGCGCACGCCGTGGTCGCGATCCCGTTCGTCGTCCGCGCGGTCGTTCCGGCATTGCGCAGCATCGATCCGCGGCTCCGGGATGCGGCGACCATGCTGGGCGCGTCGCCGGCGCGGGTCTGGCGCGAGGTCGACCTGCCGATCACGGCGCGGGCGTTCGCAGTCGCGGCCGGCTTTTGCGCGGCCGTGTCGCTGGGCGAGTTCGGCGCGACGTTGTTCATCGCCCGTCCCGACTGGCCGACGGTGCCCATCGCGATTCAGCGGTTCCTCGGTCGACCGGGCGAGATCAACGTGAACCAGTCGTTGGCGATGTCGGTGATCCTGATGCTGTTGACGATCGTCGTCGTGTTCGGCATCGAGCGGGTGCGCGTGCGCGATCTCGGAGAGCTGTAGATGCTGCAGGTCGAAGGTGCCCGGGTGCAGTTCGGCGACTACCGGGCGCTCGATGGCGTCGACCTCGCCCTCGTCGCCGGCGAGACCATCGCGGTGCTCGGTCCGAGTGGCTCCGGCAAGACGACGCTGCTGCGGGTCGTCGCCGGACTCCAGCACCTCGACGCCGGGCGGGTCTGCTGGGGAGGCGACGATCTCGCGCGCGCCGCCCCGCACGAGCGGCATTTCGGGCTGATGTTCCAGGAGTACGCGCTGTTCCTGCACCGCGACGTCGCCGGCAACGTCGAGTTCGGCTTGCGGATGATGACCTCCGATCGGGCCGCGCGCGCCCGGCGAGTCGACGAAGTGCTCGATCTCGTTGGCCTCGACGGATTCCAGTCGCGGCGGGTCGCGTCCCTCTCGGGAGGTGAGCAGCAGCGCGTGGCGCTCGCGCGCGCTCTGGCCGTCTCGCCCCGGCTGTTGATGTTCGACGAGCCTCTGGGTGCGCTCGACCGCGTCTGGCGACACCGTCTGCTCACCGAGATCCGGTCGATCCTCGACCGCGCCGCGTTGCCGGCGCTGTACGTCACGCACGATCACGACGAGGCGTTCGCGGTCGCCGACCGCGTTGCGATCATGCGCGCCGGGCGGGGGGTGCAGCTCGGTGAGCCGGTCGACGTGTGGCGCGCTCCGGTCGATGCGTGGACGGCGACCTTCCTCGGTTTCGGACCCGTCGTCGCGGCCGAGGTGCGCGACGGAAGGGTGCACACGCCGTGGGGCTCGCTGCGGTCCTCGAGCCCGCTCGAGCCCGGCGCGGTCGACGCGATCGTCCGGCCCGACGGGGCTCGGATCGATCACTCGGGCGCGATCGATGCGACGATCGTCCGATCCACATTCACCGGTACCCGCGTCGAGCTCGCGGCCGTGTCCGGGAGTGGTCCGGCGTTGACGGTTGTGGTCGTGCCCCGGGATGCACCGGCGGTCGGCGACCGGGTACGTCTTTCGATCGATCCCGACGCGCTGCTCGTCTATCCCCGTCGGGCAGACTGACGCGCTATGGCGACCAAGGCAGTGGTCGAAGCGGGTGCGCGCGAGCTCGCGCGCCGTGATCCCGTCATGAAGCGCATGCTGCGCGAGCACGGGGTCCCCGGGCTGCACCGCGGTCGCCGGCAACGTACGCACTTCGCTGAGCTCGCGCGCATGATCTGTTACCAACAGCTCGCGGGCCGGGCCGCGAGCGCGATCCACGGCCGGTTCGAAGCGCTGTTCGACGGCCCACCGACACCGCAAGCCGTCCTCGCGTTGCCGATGGAGACCTTGCGGGGCGCGGGTCTGTCGAATGCCAAAGCCACCTCCATTCGAGACCTCGCGGAAAAGGTCGAACAGGGTGTCGTCGAGCTCGACCGAGTCGCGCGCCTGTCCGACGGCAAGGTCGTGAGCGAGCTCGTGTTGGTGCGCGGAATCGGCGAGTGGACCGCGCACATGTTTCTGATGTTCCAGCTGGGGCGCCTCGACGTATGGCCGGTGCTCGACTTCGGCGTGCGAAATGGTTTCGGGCTCATGTACGGCCTGAAGGAGATGCCGACGGCGAAGGAGCTCGAGCAACTAGGTGATCCGTTCCGTCCCTATCGCTCGCTGGTCGCGTGGTACTGCTGGCACGTCGCCGACACCGTCACGCCCGACTGAGATGCCGATCGAGTGAGCTGCCGAGCGACTGCGGAATCCTCAGGACGCGCGGACCAGGCGCTTCCCGACCGGAATCCGCGCCTGCTTCATCGGGCTCTCGAAGCCGCGGGCTCCGGGTACCTCCGCAATCGTGTCGGTGGAAGACCGGAAGAGTCGCATCCCGCCGGCGTCGCGCACCCGCATCCGCCCGCGTCGCTCCCGGTACGTCGCCGACGTCGAGTAGTGCACGACGAAGCTCTTACGGGTCGTCGCCGGGTTCTGGATCTTCGAGCCGCCGTGCATCAGCCCGGCATGCCAGATCATGACGTCTCCCCGCCGGCACACGAATTGCTTCCACTCTCTCGGCTCTCGCTCGAGGACCTCGCGGACCCAGGTCTGGTACTCGGGCTGGCGGGCGCGGGTCTTGGGGGTGAGTGCGACGGAGTTCTCCTGGAATTCGAACCACGGGAGGCGGTGCGAGCCCGGAAGAAAGAAGAGCGGCCCGCTATCGGGCGTGATGTCCTCGAGTGCGATCCAGGCGGCGACGAGATGGGGGACCGGTCGTGTCTGGGCGAACATCGGATCGCGGTGCAGACCTTGCGTCGACCCGTGTTCGAAATAGAGCGACTGGAACGCCACCGACTGCTGGTCGAAGATCA
>JAUZEI010000087.1 GCA_030839105.1 Actinomycetota bacterium | reverse complement strand
CGATCGGATCGAGGGACGCCGCGCCGACCCGGGATCCCGTTGAACACACTTTTCCTGTGCCGAGCGGGCAGAATGGCGGCATGAGTCGGCAACCGGGGAACGGCGGCGACTTCGCGCGGGGCGCGAGCACCGCAGTCGCAAAGGGCACGGCGCTGATCGGTCTCGCGGTGATCGTCGGCGTGTTCTTGTTGCAACGTGTCGACACGAGCAACGCGGGTTCGGCGACGACGCCGGTGAAGAAGGCGACGAGAACAACCACAACCTCCCGGCCGCCGCGTACGACGAGCACGACGTCGACGACGCAACCGGCCGCGCCCCCCAAGACCCCCGATCAACTCCGGGTCCTCGTCCTGAACGGCGGCGCGCCGACCGGCGACGCGGCCAAGCTGCGGACGAAGCTCGTCCAAGCCGGTTACACGAACGAGCCGCAGGCGAACACCTGGTCCGGGCACAGGCAGACCGGCCTGACGCTCATGTGCAAGCCCGGCCTCGATCGCGAGAAGGTCGCGCTGAGCCAGCAGACGGCGCTGCAGGGGGTCAGGGTCGTCGATTTCCCGACGCCACCGCCCCCCAACAGCGACTCGGTCGACTGCGTCGTCGTTGTCGGCAGCTAGTCCGTCGGCCGCGAGCTCGATCGGCGGCTAGCTCGACGCGGCTGTGCCGAGCAGCCGATTGCGCAGTGGTCCGGATGCCGCGTCGATGACGGTCCAGGCCATCGCGAGCGCACCTTCACGCACCGCGCGGTCGGCCGACGCATTGATCGCGGCCGCCGCGAACTCGGGTTGATGGTTGACGGCGCCACCGGTGTCGATCGCGATGCATGGATGGATCGACGGCATCGCAAGCGAGACGTTGCCCATGTCGGTAGAGAATGTCGCGGCCCCGTCCTGCGACTCCGGCCGGCCGAGTGCGGTGGCGTTGGCGCGGTACAACTCCGCGAAGTCGCGATCGTGCTCCATGTGTGCATACGGCGGACACACGTCGCTGATCTGCAGCGTGGCACCGGTCGCGACCGCGCCGGCCTCGAAGCAGTGCGTCACCCGCGGGACGAATTGCTCGAGGTCGCCGAGGGTGCGCGAACGCGCCATCCACGTTCCTTCGGTGTGCGCGGGGATGACGTTGGTCGCATCGCCGCCGTGGGTGATGATCCCGTGGACCTGGTCGAACGGCCGGAGGTGTTGGCGCAGCAGCCCGATGGCCACCTGCGCGACCGTAAAGGCGTCGGCCGCGTTGACCCCGAGCTCGGGCGCGATCGCAGCGTGCGACTCGCGGCCCGTGTACCGCACGCGCATGTGCGCCACCGCACTGACGCGCGGATAGAGATCTTCCATCGGCGTCGGGTGAACCATCAACGATGCATGCATGCCGTCGAACGCGCCCCGTTCCAACATCAGGATCTTGCCGCCGCCACCCTCCTCGGCGGGCGTCCCCATCACCGAGAGCGTGATGCCGAGTTCGTCGACCAGCGGCGCGAGCGCCAGCGCGGCGCCCACCGCACTCGACGCGATGACGTTGTGCCCGCACGCATGACCGATCACAGGTAACGCGTCGTACTCCGCGCAGATCGCGATGTGCAGCGGACCGCTACCGATGCGGGCGCTGAACGCGGTCGGGAGATCGCAGATGCCGGTTTCGACGGGAAAGCCGCCGTCTGCGAGCGCGCCCGCGGTCCACGCACTCGACTGTTCTTCTTCGAACTTCAGCTCGGGCTGGGCGTGGATGCGATGGCTGAGCGCGACGAGCCGCTCGCCTTCGCGGTCGACGATCGTCCGGGCCGCGGCTTTCAAGTCGGCGACTTTCGCGTCCATCCGGGTAGCGTCCCACCGTGATCGACGCCGACGCAACGATTGCCGCGTTAACTCTTCGAGCCGACCGCACCGCGCTCCTCGTCGACTTCGACGGGTCGCTCTCCGCGATCGTCGAACGGTCCGAAGATGCGCGCCCGCTGGAGGGTGTGACCGATGTGCTCCGCCGCCTCGCGGCCGGGCTCGGGCGGGTCGCGGTCGTGAGTGGTCGACCCGTCGGCTTTCTTGCCCGCCACCTCGCGGTCGAAGGCCTCACGTACGTGGGCCTCTACGGCATGGAGCAGTCGACTGATGGCGCCTACTCCGTCGATCAGCGCGTCGAGCCGTATCTCGCCGCGGTCGCCGCCGCGACCGCCGAGCTCGAGCGGCGGCTCCCGAAGGAGATCATCGAGCCGAAGTCGGGCATCAGCGTCACGCTGCACTGGCGGCCGATGCCGGAACAGGCCGACCACATCGTCGAGGTCGCGCGCGAAGTCGGAACGAAGCACGGCCTCGTGGAGCTGAAGACCCGCATGGCCATCGAGCTCCGACCGCCGATCGACGTCGACAAGGGCAACCCGACGAGGGCGCTCGTCGAGGGTTTCGACGTCGGCGCGTTCGCGGGCGACGACTACGGCGATCTTCCCGCGTTCGCCGCCCTCGCCCGGGCGGTCGACGAGGGAACGCTGGCGCGCGCCGTGCGCATCGGTGTGACCTCGAGTGAAGCGCCTCCGGAGCTCGCCGACGCGGTCGACATCGTCGTCGACGGTCCGGCCGGGCTGTTGGCGTTACTGACCCGCGTGGCCGACGAGGTCGGCGAGCCAGTCGGCGGGTGACCGCTTCGTTGCCAGCGCACGCAGCTTCGACGCGCGCCCGGCCCGTTCGTCGAGCGGCATCGACAAGGCGTCGTCGAGCGCGCCCGCGCACTGTTCGATGTCGTAGGGATGCACCCGGAGCGCGGCCGTCTTGAGTTCTTCGTACGCGCCGGCCTCGGGTGAGAGACAGAGCACTCCGTCGCGGCGGTTGACGACCGGACCTTCCTTCGCCACGAGGTTGAGCCCGTCGCGTAGTGCGTTGACCAACAGCACGTCGTAGCGCTGCATGCCGGCGACCGAGCGCGCATAGTCGTCGCGGTCGTCGAGCAGGATCGGTTTCCAGTCACGCGTCGACCAGCGGTCGTTGACGCGCGCGACAGTCTGTTCGACCTCGCTCTCGTACGCGAGGTACTCGGCAAGTCCCTGGCGGGACGGATACACCATCGCGACGAACACAACCCGGCCCCGCAGTCCCGGTCGCGCCTCCAACAGCCGGTCGTACGCGAGGAAGCCGCGCACGATGTTCTTCGAGGGCTCGATGCGGTCGGTGCGTGCGATCACGAGCCGATCGCCGACCACGTCGGCGAGGGAACGGGCGGCGGCCCGGGCCCCGGTCGAGACCGAGACTGCTTCGAGGGCGGCGACGTCGGGACCGAGGCTGGCAACGAACGGCGCCGCGATACCGGCCCCCCGTCCGAGCGCGGCACGCGCCGATCGCCGGTACGCGTCGGCCCACCGTCCGGTGTGGAATCCCGCGGGACTGGAGGCCAGCGACGCGCACAGCTGCGCACCGACGTCGGTGGGGAGCACCGAGAGGTCGTCGGGACCGGCGAACGGTGTGTGGGTGAAGTGCACGACCCGTAGGTCGGGACGCTGCGCCCGCAGCTGACCGGGAACGAGACAGAGTTGGTAGTCCTGCACCAGAACGATCTCCCCGGCCGGCGCGCTCTGGGCGACGACGTCGGCGAAATGCTGGTTCACCGCGACGAACGCCTCCCAGGCATCGCGGAAGCGCAGGTCGAAGCGTGGGCGCCGGGCCCGGTCGAACATGCCGTGGTGCAGGAACCACAGCACACCGTTGGCGACGACCTCGTAGTGCATCCGGTGTTGCTCGCGATCGAGATCGAGCAGTCGTACGTTGACGTCGAGATGCGCGATCGTTCCCGCCCGGCCCGCGGCGCGGTCGTCGTCCGACATCGCGGCCGCGATCCACGTGGCATCCGCCTTGTCGGCGAGCAGCGGAGAGAGCGCGCTGACGATCCCGCCCGCGCCTCGTTGCGCGACCAACTCACCGTCGTCGTCACGACTGAACTGGTACGGGCCCCGGTGCGAAACGATGATCACCGGACAGGTCCCGTCACCGCAGCTCGCTGTAGAGACGCAGCCAGTCTTCGAGCTCCCGGGTCGACAGGAAGTTCTTGCGTACGAACTCTCGCCCGGCGATGCCCATCTCGTCGGCGCGCGCCGGATTGCGCAAGAGATCCGCCGCCCGCTTCGCCGCGGTCTCGACATCGTCGACGAGATAGCCGTTGATGCCGTCCTCGATCTGGAGCGTGATCCCTCCGCAGCGACCGCCGATGACCGGCCGACCCTTCCAGAGCCCTTCGCTGACGGTGAGGCCGAACCCTTCGCGCAGCGACTTCTGAACGACGACGTCGGCGAGCCGTTGGAACGCGTTGATCTGCACGTTGCCGACCTGCTGGATGTTCGACAACAGGTGCACGTCCGGATCGCCGGCGCGCGCTTCGTCGGCAAGCTCCCAGTAGTGGAAGCCCTCGGGATCGTCGGTGGCCATCGAGCCCGCGAGTACGAGCTGCAGGCTCGGGAACTCTTCCTTCACGATTCGATACGCCTCGATGACGCCGATCGGGTCCTTCCACGGGTCGAACCGGCTCACCTGCACCATCAAGGGATCGCCGGGTCGCACCCCGTACTGCTTGACGATCTCGTTCACGAACGGATGCGGCAGGTCGAGGTTCTTGACCGACAACGGGTCGATGCACGGTGGAGCGATCACGACGCGATCCATCTGCAACGAATCCGGCACGAACTGCGGCATCGTCCAAACGGACGCGTCGTACTGCTCGACGAACGGACGGAAGAACTCGAACACATGCGGGTTCGCATCGGTGAGATCGATGTGACAACGCCAGATCCATTTGGTGCTGTCGGGCGCGACGCCGTGCCCGCGCGCGTAGTCGCGGATGGCCGCCGGTTGCGGGTCGTGAATGACGACGAAGTCCCAGTCCCCCTCGAGTTGCAGCGCGTTGTCGAGCACGCGTTCGAGATAGATGTGCTCCATCTGCTGTGTCCACTCGACCTCGGCGCCCTGCAGCGCGTTGTGGACGGTCTTGGTCACGGCAAAGAATTCGTCGCTCCCGTGGATCACGTGCCATTCGGCATCGATGCCCACATCGCGCAGCAGCGCCACGTGGGTGGCGAGGAGCTCGGCGACGCCGCCGCCGTAGGCCGTGGCGTTCACGTGCAGCACCCGTGCGCCCCGCAGGGGCTCGGCCAGGGCCCGGATGCGTTCCAGTGTCCCCGGTTCGACGACGTCGGCGTAGTCGTCGAGGTGCTTGTCGAGCAACGGAACGCGTTCGAGCAACTGGGGCTCCAAGGGGCGACGCGGACGACGGACAGGCGACAATCTATTCGCTGTGACCC
>JAUZEI010000107.1 GCA_030839105.1 Actinomycetota bacterium | reverse complement strand
CGTGAGGGCGTTGATTTTGCCGCCGGCCCAACCGGGTCGGCGATCGAACAGCTCGGGCCGGGCCGTGGCGACCACGAGCAGGGGCACGTCGCCGACCCGGTCGACCAGGCCGTCGACGAAATCGAGCAGCGCGTCGTCGGCCCAGTGCAGATCTTCGACGACCAGCACCGTCGGTGACTCCGCAGCCATCGTCTCGAAGAACAACCGCCAACCCGCGAACGCCTCCGACTGCCCGGAGCCGTCCCCCGCCGCGTCCATTCCCATCAACGGTCCGACCTGATTTCGCACCCAACGGGCGTCGGCGCCTTCGAGACCCAACGACGCGATCGCGGCGTCGAGCTTCGTCGCGGCGAGGCGCACGTTGTCGGAGTCGAAGACACCACACTCTTGTTTCACGACCTCGGCGAGCGCGAAGAACGCGACGCCGCTTCCGTACGAGAGCACGTGTCCGTGACGCCATTTCGTGAGGTCCGGGTCCGCATCGATATAGACGGCGAGCTCCGCGACGAGGCGGCTCTTACCGATACCCGGCACTCCGACCACTGTGACGAGCTCCACCCGGCCGTCGGCCCGGCAGTGTTCGAAGGCATCGACGAGCATTCGTAGTTCCCGCTCCCGGCCCACGAATGGGATCGCCTCGCGCGCGGTGGACGGGACGAACGACCGCGGCTCGATCGCGCTCCAGCATTCGACGGGCTCAGACTTGCCTTTCGCGTCGATCGGCGCGTGGACCTCGAAGACGATCTCGCGCTGCGCCGCCCGGCACGTCGACGCACCGACCAACACCCCGTCGACGGGCGCGGCAGACTGCAACCGCGCCGCGGTGTTCACGACATCGCCCGCCACCATCCCCTCTCCCGCGTGGGGATCCGCGCCGATCGAGACCAACGCCTCGCCCGTGTTGATGCCGACGCGCACATGCAGGTCGCCGCCGAGATCTGCGAGCGCTTCCCGGATCGCGAGGCCGGCCCGCACCGCCCGTTCCGCATCATCTTCATGCGCCACCGGTGCACCGAACACCGCCATCACCGCATCGCCGATGAACTTCTCCACCGTCCCGCCGAAGCTCTCCAATATCCGGCGCAAGCGAGCGTGGAAGGGCGCCAATGTGCCCTGCACATCTTCTACGTCGAGCCGCTCACTCCGGCTCGTGAACCCCACCAGATCTGCGAACAACACCGAGACGACCTTGCGCTCCTCGGTCCGCTCCGGGACCGTCAGGCGGCCGCCGCATCCGGCGCAGAACGTTGCGTCCGATGGGTTCTCGCGCTCGCACGTCGAGCATCGCATGCGGCAAGTGTGGCAGAGGTCGCTGCGATCACCGCGAGAGGAGGCTGGGTCCTGCCGCGGTCTCGCGGACCACCAACGCGAGCGGTGTTCCGCGTTTCATCGTTTGTCCAGGTACAGATCCTCCGGGCTGTTGATCAGCTCGGCTGTGATGTATTCGAGCGTGGTGCTACCACGGCCTGCAGGCGGAGGTTGACCACCTTGGTCGGCGCCGCCGATCCGACGATGCTCCGAGAAAGACGCACAGTCTCACCGGTCGAGCGAGCGCCTTGGAGTGCAGATGCGGGTCATCAGTCGGGCTGTAGCGGGCGTCGCAATTGTGGTGCTCGGAGTGTCGTGCAGCTCCAGCGCCCAGCAGGCCTCGATCGCACCGACGACGAAGTCGGCGGGCGCGACTACAACGACCGGCATGTCGGCCGACAAGGCGGCGTATGCGGTGAAGGGCCCGTACAAAGTCGGTTACACGACTTTGCGCATGGTCGATCGCTATGTCGACGTCTGGTATCCCGCCGACGAGAGCGCGACTGCGAGCCGGCCGAAGGCAACGTACGACCAGAAGACGCCACTCCCACGCGACCTCAGGCATTTCGTACCGAAGGCGTTCAATACCGTCGTCACGATGGAGGCGTACAGGAACGTTGCCGGTAGCTCGAGGGGGCCGTTCCCGGTCGTGCTGTTCAGTCACGGTGCACCCGCCGTCCGGATGGCGAGCTCCGCGCTCGACAGCGGCATCGCGTCATGGGGTTTCGTCGTCGTGTCGGTCGACTACGTGGAACGCGGTGAGGTGACCCAGCTTCCGGGTCAAAAGCCGTTGACGCTCGACCCGCCGCGCGACAGGCGGTTGATGCTCGCGAGTCTCGACCTCGTCACCGCCGACAACGGCGATTCCCGATCGCTCCTGCACGGTCTCGTCGACAGCACACGCGTCGCCGCGGTCGGTCATTCGGCCGGTGGCACAACCGCGTTCGATGCGCTGAGCGATCCGAGGGTGAAGGCCGCGATCGGCTGGGCTCCCGCAAACCCTGCTCCTCCTCCGGGCAACAAGCCGATCATGATCATCGGCGCTTCGAAGGACATCGCGGTGACACCCACCGTGCTTACGAAGAACTATGCGACGCTGCAATCCCCGAAACGGTTCGTGGAGATCGGCAATGCCGGTCACAACTCGTTCACCGATCTGTGTGTGATAACGAGATCTGGCGGCGGCCTCGTCGGGTACGCCATCAAGAACCACCTCGTCGCGCCCGGTCTCGCCCCGCT
>JAUZEI010000083.1 GCA_030839105.1 Actinomycetota bacterium | reverse complement strand
GAGTGGGACACGCCCAACCCGGCGTCGGTCTACGGGCACTCGAAGTTGGCCGGCGAGTTCGAGGTCGACCTCGACTGCGCGGTGGTGCGCACGGCGTGGGTCGTCGGTCGCTACGGCGCGAACATGGCCAAGACGATCCTGCGGTTGGCCGCGGGTGACGCTCCCCTACGTTTCGTCGACGACCAGCGGGGCTGCCCGACCGTCGCCGCCGACCTCGCCACGATGTTGCGCATGTTCGTCGTCGAGCGTCTGCCGGGAACATGGCACGTCACCAACCAGGGCCCGGTGAGTTGGTACGAGTTCGCGGGCGAGGTACTGCGCGCGAACGGCGACGATCCGGCCCGGGTCGCGCCGATCTCGACCGCCGACCTCGATCCGCCGCGGCCCGCGCCCCGCCCCGCCAACTCGGTGCTCGACAACCGTGCGTTGCGCCTCGCCGGTCGTCCACTCCTCCCCGACTTCCGGGAGTCGCTGCCGGCGCTGGTCAAAGCGCTGCAGTAGCTGCGTCGCTCGTCAGGTCCGCATACGCCGCATGTCGGCCGGCACCTGAGTGATCGAGGGCGCGACGCGGACCTTCACGTCGATCGCGACGACGCCGGACGACGACGCAACGACCGGATTGAGATCCATCTCCGCGATCTGCGGTATCTCGTCGGCCAACGCGCCGACGCGCAGCAGGAGATCCTCGAGCGCGGGCACGTCGACCGGTGCCTGACCGCGGTAGCCGAACAGGAGTTGCGACCCGCGCAACGACCGCACGAGATCGTGCGCGTCCTGGTCGGTGACGGGCACGAGCCGGAGCGAGCGGTCGCCGAGCAGCTCCGCGGTGACACCGCCGAGCCCGAACAGCACAAGCGGGCCGAAGGACGGATCGTGCGTGATGCCTACGAGGAGCTCGACTCCAGGCGGAACCATCGGTTGCACGACCGCTCCGGTCATGCCGGCGCCGAGGGAACGCGACATCGACCGGAACGCGGCCGCCACGCTTGCTTCGTCGCGTAGACCGAGCGCGACACCACCGACATCGCTCTTGTGGACGAGCTCGGGCGCCGAGGCTTTCAATGCGACCGGGAAGCCGATCTCCCGCGCCGCGACGCGCGCTCCTTCGCCGTCGGTGACCTCGCGCTGTTCGACCACCGGAATCCCGAAGGAACCGATCAGCGCAACCGCCGCGCCGGGCTCGAGCCACGCGCCGTCGGGAGCGGCACCGAGAGCGGTGGCAACGATCGAGCGGGCCCGGGCGATGTCGATGCCGGTCAGTTGTGGGACCACGCCCGGAGGACGGCGCCGCCAGTCGGCGAGATCGGCGACGCGCCCGAGCGCATGCGCAGCCGACTCCGGGAAGGCGTACGAGGGAATGGTCGGCCGCGTGTCGTCACCGCGGAGTGCATCGGGGACACCCGACTGCCCGAGGAAGCACGACACGATCGGCTTGCCGTTCGCGGCTTGGGCCGCCCGTCCGATCGCCCGCGCGACATCGTCGGCTCGGGTGACGAGCGGGGGGACGAAGATCGCGATCACGGCATCGATCGACGCGTCGGCGAGCGTGATCCGCAACGCGTCCTCGTATTGGCCCGCCGTCGCGCCCGCGACCAGATCGACCGGGTTGCGGACCGATGCGCCCGACGAGGCGATCTTGCGCAGTGCGTCCTGGGTGCCGTCGTCGAGCTCGCGCACCTCGAGGCCCGCGCCCGCGCACGCGTCGGCGGCGAGGATGGCGGGACCGCCCGCGTTGCTGACGATCGCAACCCGCCGGCCGCCGGGAATCGGCTGATGAGCGAGGACCATCGCGGTCGACAGCAGTTCGTCGAGCGTGTCGACGCGGATCACGCCGGCTTGGCGGAACAACGCGTCGACCGCGACATCAGGTGCGGCCAGCGCCGCGGTGTGCGAGGACGCGGCGCGGCTACCGGCGGCGGTGCGCCCGCTCTTCACCGCGACGATCGGCTTGGACCGCGCGACGTTGCGCGCGAGCCGGACGAACTTTCCCGGGTTACCGAACGACTCGAGGTAGAAGAGGATCACGTCGGTCTGCGGGTCATCGGCCCAGAACTGCAAGAGGTCGTTGCCACTGACGTCGGCCTTGTTGCCGACCGACACGAACTGTGAGATACCGATCCCGAGGTCGCCGGCACGACTCATCAGCTCGATGCCGAGGCCGCCCGACTGCGACAGGAACGCGACGTTCCCCGCCACCGGCCGGGCCGGGGCAAATGTCGCGTTCATCCGCACGCCCGGCGCAGTGTTCAACACGCCGAAGCAGTTCGGGCCGATGATGCGCATACCGCTCCGGCGCGCTTGCGCCACGAGAGCGAGCTCGGCGTCCTTGCCCTCGACGCCGACCTCCGCGAAGCCGGCCGTGATGACGAGCATCCCGTGCACGCCCTTCTCGGCGCACTCGAGCGCGATGGCGGGAACCTCGGGCGCAGGCACCACGATCACCGCCAGGTCGACTTCGTCGGGCACGTCGAGAACGCTCGGATAGGCGCGCACGCCCGCGACCGACACCGACGACGGATGCACCGGATAGACCGGGCCCTCGAACCCGTACTCGAGCAGGTTGCGGAAGAGCTCGTGCCCGATCTTGCCCACCGTCGTGCTCGCGCCGATCACGGCGATCGAACGGGGCGCGAGCAACCGCGCGATCGACGCCGACTCGGCACGCGTCTCGCGGGCCGCGACCGCGCCGACCGACGAGACCGTGGGTGCGATCGCGAACCGCACCTTCACCGTGCCGTCCGCGAAGTGGCTGACAGCCAGCCAGCCCGCGTCGGAGAAGACGTTGAGCATCTTCGAATTCCCCGGAAGCGTGTCGGCCGAGAAGGTCGTGATGCCGTTCGCACGTGCGATACCCGCCAGGTGCTCCAGGAGCAGCGTCGCGAGACCGCGGCCCTGCTGATCGTCGGCGACGGCGAACGCGACCTCGGCTTCGTCCGGCGCGATGCGGTCGTACCGCGCCACCGCGACGATGGCTTCGCCGAGCTGGGCGACGAGGACCATGTGATCGACGTAGTCGATCGAGGTGATGCGCTCGAGCTGCACCGCGGTCGGGCGCGGGACCGGCGAGAAGAAACGAAGGTAGATCGACTCGTCACTCAGTCGCTCGTAGAGCGCCAACAACAGCGGTTCGTCGTCCGGCCGGCTCGGCCGAATACGAGCCGTGCCTCCGTCGGCGAGCACGACGTCGCTCTCCCATTGAGACGGATATTCGAACACGCCCCGAACGTTACGACCCCGGGCCCGACCCGACGATCACCGCCCCGAACGTGGACGCGCGACGGTCAGAGGCGGTCGACGATGGCTTGCGCGAACTGGCTCGTCTTGACCTCGGTCGCGCCTTCCATCAGACGGGCGAAGTCGTAGGTCACGATCTTCTCCGCGATCG
>JAUZEI010000009.1 GCA_030839105.1 Actinomycetota bacterium | reverse complement strand
GCGGCTTGTGCCACTGCCGCGTGACGGCATAGAGGATCACGACCGCGACGATCGCGACCCCGATGACCGTGCGCGTCTGCGCGCCCTCGGTCAGCCAGTACGTGACGCTCTTCAGCCAGCCGGTGCGGTGCCTCGCCAGGTCGGTGTCGATGCTCGCCTCATCGTGGCCCAGCGAGCTCGGCGAGAAGACCTTGACCAGGAACAACCCGATAACCAGGAGCAGCGCAAAGATTGCGACGGCCACGCCCGCGAGTTTCGCCGCGGCTCGCGGGGCGGGCCGCACCGGCTCCTCGCGGGTCATGGGCGCGGGCTGGACCGAGCGTGTGGTCACGCGGCCGACCGTTCGGTGCGGCGCCAGCGCGCCTCGGCGAACCCGTAGATACCGAACGCCAGAAGGCCCAGGGCGACGACGACGAGCAGCCAGCCGCCGGGCGTGTTCGCGAGCGTCTTGATGGCCTCGTCGATGCCGCCGGTGTCCTTCGGCTTGTGCTGCCACGCCGCCCGCAGCGTCAGCAGGCCGACGACGACGAACACCACACCGCGGGCGATCGTGCCGAAGCGGCCGAGGTTGGAGACGAGCTTGCGGGTGCCGCCGCTCATCTGCTGCATGCGCAGGTAGCGCTCGAACTTGCGCCGCCAGCCCTCCACGATCATCCCGAGGCCGACGACAGCCACGACGAGACCCAGCACGCCGACGACGACGCGCCCACCGGTGCTCTTCATCAGGGAGGCGGAGAACGCGCGGTTCTGACTGGCGCTGCCGCCCTTCGCGTTGCGGCCCGTGACCACCGCCACGGTCGTGATGGCGAGCGCGAGGTAGATCAATGCCCGCACCGCGCACGTGATGCGCGTTTTCGCCTTCCGGTCACCACCGACCTCGCCGTAGATGGCTTCCGTGGCGCGCCAGACGGCGTAGCTGAGGAAGCCGAGCGCCAGGATCCACAACAACACGGGCCCGTAGGACTGCTTCGCGACGTACCGCAACGCGCCGTTCTGGTCGACTTCCTTGTGACCCTTGCCGAAGGCGACCTGGAGAGCCAGCACCGCCATGAGCACATAGATGGTCGCCCGCGACGCGAGTCCGACCCGCGCCAGGCGCGCCAGCCACGGGCTGCTCGCGACCTCCTGGGCCACGTCCGACGCCCCGTCGACAGCGCGGTGGCCCCTCGACGTCGCCTTGCTTGCTCGAGTCGGCAAATTGGACATGAACCCCTCCTCGCAGGTGAGGAGGGACTTGCCCACGAGTAAGCGGTCTACGCGCGCGGCCGGCGAATGATCATTACGGAAACGGCCGCCCTCCCCGCGCGGGATGGTGCGCGGGGACAGCGGCCGTCGTGCTCGTCCGGATCAGACGAGGGTCTTGGGGAGCCAGCTCGGTCGCCCGGCCTCGAACGCGTCGATCTCGGCGACGTGCCGCAGGGTCAGGTCGATGTCGTCGAGCCCCTCGAGGAGCCGCCAGCGGCCGTAGTCGTCGACCTGGAAAGGGGCGACGAGGTCACCGGCGCGCACCTCGCGCGCGACGAGGTCGACCGTGACCGGCGTCGTGGGGGCCGCTTCCACGATTTCCCAGAGTTGCTCGATGACAGCCTGGTCGACCTGCGCCGCCAGGACCCCCGTCTTGAGCGAGTTGCCCCGGAAGATGTCGGCGAAGCGGGCGGACAGCACGACGCGGAAACCCGCGTCCTGGAGGGCCCAGACGGCATGCTCACGGGATGAGCCGGTGCCGAAGTCGGGACCCGCCACGAGGATGCTGGCCCCGGCGAACTCCGGCTTGTTGTACACGAAATCAGGATCCGTGCGCCACGCCGCGAAGAGCGCGTCCTCGAAGCCCGTGCGCGTGACGCGCTTGAGGTAGACGGCCGGGATGATCTGGTCGGTGTCGACGTTGCTGCGGCGCAACGGCAGCGCCGTGCCCGTGTGCGTGGTGAACGCCTGCATGTCAGACCTCCAACAGGTCGGCGGGGGACGCGAGGTGACCCGCGACGGCGGTGGCGGCGGCGACGGGCGGGGAGACGAGGTGCGTGCGCCCGCCTGGGCCCTGCCGTCCTTCGAAGTTGCGGTTGGACGTCGACGCGCTGCGTTCCTGCGGGGCGAGCTTGTCGGGGTTCATCGCGAGGCACATCGAGCAACCGGCGCCGCGCCACTCCGCGCCCGCGGCGGTGAAGATGGCGTCGAGGCCTTCGGACATGGCCTGGTCACGGACCATGACGGATCCTGGTACGACGAGCATCCGCACGCCCGCGGCGACCTGGCGGCCCTGGATGACCGCGGCGGCGGCGCGCAGGTCCTCGATGCGGCCGTTGGTGCAGGAGCCGAGGAAGACGGTGTCGACGCGGATGTCGCGCAGCGGCGTGCCGGCGGTCAGTCCCATGTATTCGAGCGCCCGCTCGGCGGCGCTGCGCTCGGACTCGTCGTCGTAGGACCGGGGGTCCGGCACGGACGCCGACAGCGGCAGTCCCTGGCCGGGGTTGGTGCCCCAGGTGACGAACGGCGCGAGGTCGGCGGCGTCGAGGACGACCTCGTTGTCGTACGTCGCGTCGTCGTCCGTGACGAGCGAGCGCCAGTAGGCCACCGCCGTCTCCCAGTCGGCGCCCTGCGGCGCGTGCGGGCGGCCCTCGAGGTAGTCGAACGTGGTCTCGTCCGGCGCGATCATGCCGGCGCGGGCGCCCGCCTCGATGGACATGTTGCAGACCGTCATGCGGCCCTCCATCGACAGCGCGCGGATCGCGTCGCCGCGGTATTCCAGGACGTAGCCCTGGCCGCCGCCGGTGCCGATCTTGGCGATCAGCGCCAGGATGATGTCCTTCGAGCTCACGCCCGCGGCCAATCGGCCGTCGACCCGAACCTCGTACGTCTTCGGGTCCGGCTGGAGCAGGGTCTGGGTGGCGAGGACCATCTCGACCTCGCTCGTGCCGATCCCGAATGCCAGGGCGCCGAATGCCCCATGCGTGCTCGTGTGCGAATCGCCGCAGACGATCGTCATGCCGGGCTGGGTCAGCCCCATCTGCGGCCCGATGACATGGACGATGCCCTGCGACGGCGATCCGATGCCGTGGAGCGGCACCCCGAACTCGGCGCAGTTCCGTTCGAGCTGGCCGATCTGGGCGGCGGCCGCCATGTCCAGCATCGGGAGGTTGCGCGGCGTCGTCGGGATGGAGTGGTCGGCGGTCGCGACGGTCTGGGCCGGTCGGCGAACCTTGAGGCCACGCTGGCGGAGTCCAGTGAAGGCCTGCGGCGACGTCACCTCGTGGACGAGGTGGAGGTCGAC
>JAUZEI010000007.1 GCA_030839105.1 Actinomycetota bacterium | reverse complement strand
GGTACAGCACGTTGTTCATGATCACGTAGGAACGGTTGCGGGGGCTGTCGGTGTAGCCCTTGCGATAGATCGAACCGGGCCGGAAGATCGACGTCCAGGCCTGCGAGCTACGCGTCTTGTCGCCGATTTCGGCGAGACGTTCCGCCACCTTCGGGCGATGACCGTTTCCGTTGGTTGTGGCCACGTGAACTCCCTTTACCGCTTCTTAGAAGCGGACGCCGTAGGCGTAGCCGTGTCGGTTGGTGCGGACGTTGGGGTCGCCGTCGCGCCAGTTGTCGGTGACCTTCCCCAAGACGATGACGCCGGTGGGGCAGCGATCGACGCAGAGCGCGCAGCGGGTGCAGACGTCTTCGTCGACGACGAAGAAGACATGGTCTTTGGGGTCGTCGCCGGGTTGGTCGGCGTTGACGGCTTCGTCGATCGCGTTGGTGGAGAGCATGTGGATGCATTTCCACGGGCAGATGTCGACGCAGCCCTCGCAGAGGATGCACTCGGCTTGGTCGATGTGCAGGAACTGTTTGGGCTTGACGGCTTGGGTGAGCCATTTGGGGTCGACTTCTTGCAGGACGTACGAAGTCGAGAACTCCGGCATCGGCGGATTCGCATCGTTGCGTGCCATGGCTAAGCGCTCGCTCTCTTCATGAGAGGACGATGCGCCGGCCGCGCACGTTCACTTGCCGGCGAGTTCGCTGCGCTCACTGCTCCGTGTGACTCGAGCTGCGGGTTCATCACGACTCTGTGGTCGTCACTGGGCGGCCGTATGCGGACGTGCGCTTGGTGCGACGCAGACGCGAGAAGATCGTCCCGCCGGTGATGGGTCCGGTGTCGCCGGCAACCGCGTCGTCGCCGGTCGCGGGTTCGGCGACCTTGCGCTTCTGCCAGGCGGCGAAGAAGTAGATGTTGAGGCCGAGGACGACCACGTAGATGAGGGCCGCGACCGCGTCGGCGGCCTTGTCGCGCGTGATGTCGAAGTGGAGGATCCGGTTCTTGTGCATCAGGAACGACGAGCTGTCGAAGTTCAGGTACGAGTTGGCGAACGTCAGCCACTCGTGGGGGATCACGCCGTAGCCGAGCGCGAACATGATCCACACGAACATCGCGCCGAGGATCACCTGGACCCACGTTGAAGGCTCGGTCGATTTCTTCGGCGTCTTGATGACGCCGTACGCGGCGGCGAGCCCGATCGCGAAGAGCACGATCGCATACAGCAACCGCGCCGCCTTGCGCAGCCACGGCAGGTGCAGACCGAAAATGGTGCGCGGCAGCAGATTGGGAACGTGCACCGCAAGGAGGTGCCACACGTTCATGTCGCGCATAGCTCCCCGGCACTCCTTTTCACCTAGGCCGTGACGCTCTTGCTACCACGCTAGAGGCGGCTCCGGCACATTGTGCGCCAAGGTGCATCACGCTTCGTTTCGGACCCCCCGAGCATGTGATCATGTGCTCGTGAGCGCACGCGTGCCCGACGATTTTCCGGCCGGTTCCCCTACCGATTCTCACGGCAATTACGACGTGCTGGTCGTGGGTGCGGGACCGGCGGGCGCGGCGGCATCGTATTGGCTCGCGGCGCGTGGTCATCGGGTCCTGACGATCGAGAAGAAGCACTTTCCGCGCGAGAAGACGTGCGGCGACGGGCTCACGCCTCGCGCCGTCCGCCAGCTGCACGACATGGGACTCGCGGAACGCCTCGTCGGCTCCCAACGTTTCGACGGATTGCGCTCGATCGCGCACGGCGTCACGCTCGAGCTCGCCTGGCCCGAGCATCCCGATTTCCCCTCCTACGGCTACGTCGTCCGGCGGCGCGAGCTCGACGAGATGGTCGCCGAGCAGGCGGTGAAGGCCGGGGCGACGATCTGGCAGGGTGCCGAAGCGGTAGCACCCGTCGTCGACGGCGGGCTCCTCGCCGGCGCGATGGTGCGCGACAAGGCCTCAGGGGAGGTCGTCCCCGTCCGGGCCCGCTACGTGGTGGTCGCCGACGGCGCGAACTCCCGATTCGGTCGCGCCCTGGGCACCTCCCGCGACCGATCGTTCCCGCTCGGCATGGCGATTCGCGCCTATTTCACCAGTCCGTTCCACGACGAGCCCTGGATCGAGAGCCACCTCGACATCCGCGACCGCGATGGTAAGCATTTGCCCGGATATGGTTGGATATTTCCGGTTGGTGATGGAACGGTCAATGTCGGGGTCGGCCTGCTCTCGACCTTCCAGGGCTGGAAGAACGTCAACACGACCCATCTCATGGAGGCGTTCTGCGAGACGGCGCCCGCACGGTGGGGTCTGTCGGCCGCCACCGCCACCTGTGCGCCGACCGGCGGCCGGCTTCCGACCGGCGGCTCCGTGACGCCGCGGGTCGGGCCGACCTTCGTGGTCGCCGGTGACGCGGCCGGGTTCGTCAACCCGTTCAACGGGGAGGGGATCTCGGTGGCGTACGAGAGCGGGCGCCTTGCCGCCGACGCGGTCGATCTGGCGCTGACCTCGGGCAACGGGCTGGCGCTGCAGACCTACGAGACGCGCCTCGAGGAGGTCTACGGCCTCTACTTCAAGACGGCGCGCCTCTTCGTGCACGCGATCGGCAATCCCGCGGTGATGCGCGAGCTCACTCGGGTGGGGATGCAGAGCCGCACGCTCATGGAGTGGGCGCTGCGGATCATGGCGAATCTGCTGCGCCCCGAGGAGATCGGTCCGGCCGAAGCGGCGTACCGCACGTTGTCCGCGCTCGTGCGCATGGCTCCCGAGACGTGATCCAGACCAGCGTCATCGCGCACCGCACCTGCCCCCTGGACGCGCGGGAGAATTCGCTGGACGGCATCGCCGCCGGTGCTCGGCTCGGCGCCGACGTGGTCGAGGTCGACGCCCGCCGCAGCCGCACCGGAACGCCGGTCCTCTTGCACGATCCACTGCTCCTGCGGGTGCAGCACCGACCCCTACCGGTGAAGTGGGCGCGTGATCCCTACCTCGCCCGGCTCGGCGTGCCCACCCTCGCCGACGCGCTCGAAGTCGCCGGTGAAGCCGGCGTCGGCCTCGCGATCGACACGAAGGACGCGGGCGCGGGCGCCGTGGTTCTCGATGCGGTTCGCGTCGCGGGCGCCACCGACCGGACGCTGCTGTGGTCGCAGCACATGCCGACGGTGCGCACCTATGTCCCCGCCCTGCCCGACGCGGAGGTGGCTCTGCTACGCGACACGTTCGACCCGGAGGGCCACGACCGCCTGCTCGCCGACGCGTCGGCCATCGGCGCGCGCGCCGTCTCGGCCCACCAGGACGCGGTCACGCCCGGCTTCATCGCGGCCGCGGCCGAGCGCGGGCTGGTCGTCTACTGCTGGTACCAGCAGCTCGCGGTGCAACAGTCCCGGCTCGCCGAGGTCGCGGCGGCCGGTCTGGCGGGCGTCGTCACGAACTGGCCCGCCGACGCGCGCCGACGACTCGGAGACGCCGGGTCCGTCTGACGCTCCCCGTATCTACCGGGCGCGCCCGCAGGGGCGGCACCTCGGGTGAACGGCTCCGGTCCCTGCCCCGGCGCTACCCTTCCGGGCATGTGCGCCCAGTGTGTGAGCAAGGCCGACGTGGTCATCGGCACCATCGGATTCGCCGGATTCCTCTTCAAGGGCCCGTGCGAAGACGCCCTTGTGGCGATGGGTGTCCTGCCCGAACCGCATCCCCTCGCGGTCGGCCTGCGTACCGTCAGCTTCCTGCGGGACCTCGACCTCGACCCGGCCGAAGTGCTCGGTGACGATGTAGTCGAGGCCGTCGACCAGGTGCTCGCCTTCCCGCGTCAGCCCGTCTTCCGGCGAACGTTCCGCCAGGCGATCGCCTTCGTACTGCCGCTCTCCATCCGCTCCCAGATCGCGTTCGCGACGAAGTAGACGCCGCCGAGCAGCACGAGCGTGACCGGCAGCACGACCCACGGCGGGACGTGCGGAAGAGTGACGTGTTGGACCCACCACGGGCCGGTCCACGAGAGATCCCACGGGTAGCCGTTGCGTTTGACGCCGTCGATGACGGGCTTCGCGACGAGATGCGCCCAGGTCGTCCACGCGATCATCCGACAGACCCCGTAGAAGAAGACGCCGCGGTAGAGGGCGAGCAGGCCCCGGTCGTCGAACCACTGGCCGAGCCACGACCACACGTGCGGATCGGCGGGCACCACCTTCGTGCGCCAGTACTCCTTGCTCAGGACGCGCCACGAGCCGAGCACCACGAAGAACCAGAAGAGGTCCATCACCGCACCGAGGCTGCTGTAGTACGCCGCCGCGTCGAGGTACTTACCGCCCTTGACGGTCGCCGCGTAGGCCCAGGTGTGGAGACTCCAGTTCAGGGTGGAGAACGGGAACAGGAGCATCGTCCCGATGCTGTCGTTCACGTCGGTCAACACGTGGGCGGCGAAGCCGAGGAGGAACCCGATGGTCCAGGCCCGATTGTGCTTCCACGCCCAGATCCCGAGGCAGACGAGCGCACCGAAGAAGAGCGTGTGGCTGATGCCCATGCCCGGCCAGCCGCGGTGCCATTGGTACGGCTTGGTCGCGCCGTAGTGGTGACCGTTGTAGTTGAAGCCGTAGACCCAGAACTTGGCGAGGAAGTCGGGCGTGAAGTCGCCGAAGAAGATCGCGAGCCAGCTGACCTTCGCCACCATCTTCTTGGGGAGGTGGGCCTGGACGGCGTAGACCTCGAACTGGTGAGCGGCCCAGCTCACTCCCTCTCTCCCACGGGTCCCCGCTGGGGGCGGATCGGCTGTCGGCGCATCAGCTTGTACAGCGCGGGAAGACCCCAGACCCAGGCGAACAACCAGACCGGCCCGACGATCCAGTCGAGCAACCACTTGTTGTAGATCGAGAGCGAGACGTAGGTGATCGCGGCCGAGGCGTACAGGAAGAAGTCGATGTAATTCGCCCCGGTAAACCGTCTGGGCGTGAACCGCTTCCGCGCCGTCGGTTCCGCGCCGAGCGGCGGAGGCTGATTGGGCGACCCGGGCAACGGCGGCGGCGCGGGGCGAGTCGGCTCGCTCATCGGCGGCGAACGCTAGTAGCAGTCGCTTCGTTCCTCCGGCCGGGCCGTCGGGTAGCGTCGGAAGCGATGGCCGACTACCTCCCGATCCTCGTGATGGCCGGGCTCGTCGTCGCGTTCGTGATGCTGTCCTTCATCGCGTCGCAGTTGCTCGCGCCGCAGCGCCCGAACTCCGCGAAGCAGACCCCGTACGAGTGCGGGATCGTGCCCGAGGAGGAGCCCGCCGAGCGCTTTCCCGTCAAGTTCTACCTGGTCGCGATGAGCTTCATCGTGCTCGACGTCGAGATCGTCTTCTTGTATCCGTTCGCGGTCGTGTTCCGCGGCCTGGGCGCGTTCGGCCTGTTCGCGATGGCCACGTTCGTCCTCACGTTGCTCGTGCCGTTCGCGTATCTCTTGTCGGTCGGCGCGCTCGAATGGGGACCGGTGAAAGACGTGTTGCAGCGCCTGCCCGGACCGCTGTTGCGCACCGGTGACGCGATGTACGACCCGAGCGCCGAGAAGACCGAAGAGGCGGCCTGATGGGTCTCGACCAGGTTCCGCACAACTTCGTCACCGCTCGTCTCGAAGACGTCGTCCGGTGGGGCCGGCGCAACTCGGTGTTCCCCGCGACGTTCGGTCTGGCGTGTTGCGCGCTCGAGATGATGGCGACGGGTGCCGCGCACTACGACATGGCGCGTTTCGGCATGGAGGTGTTCCGTGCCAGCCCGCGCCAAGCCGATCTGATGATCGTCGCCGGACGCGTCTCTCAGAAGATGGCACCCGTGTTGCGCCAGGTCTACGACCAGATGGTCGAGCCCAAGTGGGTCATCTCGATGGGCGTGTGCGCGAGCAGTGGCGGCATGTTCAACAACTACGCGATCGTCCAGGGCGTCGACCAGATCGTCCCGGTCGACGTGTACGTTCCCGGCTGCCCGCCCGGGCCGGAGACGTTGATGCACGGCATCCTCACGTTGCACGAGCAGATCCGTACGGGTGAGCTCCTGCGTCGGCGGGAGGCGTCGCCGAGCGGCGGCGCCGGGATCGAAGTCGGTCGCGAGCCCGTTGGGCTCACGGCTCCCTGACCACACCTTCTTCCTGACCACACTTCGAGCAAGGCGACGGAATGGCGGACGACACGGCTCGTGAAGAAGATCACGAGGCCGAAGCACCGGGAGACGTTGCCGAATCGGCGCCGATTCCCGACGACGTCGCGGCTGCGGTCGTCGCGCGCTTTCCCGGATCGGTGTTCGTCGAGAGCCGCGGCCAGGCGGTCGTCTACGTCGACCGCGAAGTCATCGCCGGCGTCGCGCTCATGCTGCGCGACGACGAGCAGTTCACGATGCTCGTCGACACGGTCGTCGTCGATCATCTCGTCGACGGTGCCCGGCCGCTCGTCGCGGGCATCGTGCCCGAACGGTTCGAGGTCGTCGTGAACTTCCTCTCGCACACGCGCAACCGCCGGATCCGCGTCATCTGCCAGGTGCCCGAGTCGCAGCCCACCGCCCCGTCGCTCACTCCGATCTATCCGGGTGCGAACTTCCCCGAGCGCGAGTCGTACGACCTCTTCGGCATCACGTTCGAAGGCCATCCCGATCTCACCCGCATCCTCATGCCGGACGACTGGCACGGTTATCCGCTGCGCAAGGACGATCCCCCCGCGCGCGTACCCGTGACGTTCAAGGGAGACCCCAGTCCGCGATGAGTACAAACCCTCCGATCCCCCTGCGCCCGACCACGAAGCCGGTGACCGACGCCGGCACCCGGGAAGAGGAACGCCTCGAGCGCCAGACCGACGAGGGCGCGCAGGAGCTGCGCCCGTCGACCCGCGAGGTCATCATCGCGGGCGGCGGAATGTGGCCGCAGGACGATCTCGGCGACACCATGATCATCAACATGGGCCCGCAGCACCCGTCGACGCACGGCGTGCTGCGCCTCATGATGGAGCTCGACGGCGAGGACGTGCTGCGCATCAAGCCCGTCATCGGTTACCTCCACACCGGCATGGAGAAGACCGGTGAGGAACTCACCTACGTGCAGGGCACGACCAACGTGACGCGCATGGACTATGCGTCGAACTTCGCCAACGAGCTGGTGTACTCGATGGCGGTCGAAACGCTGGTGGGCGTCGAGGTCCCCGAGCGCGCGACGTGGATCCGCATGATGATGTGCGAGCTCTCGCGCATGGCTTCGCACCTCTTGTTCCAGGCCACGAACGGCATGGACATCGGCGCGGTGTCGATGATGCTCTACGGCTGGCGCGAGCGCG